>JAISAV010000112.1 GCA_031266545.1 Odoribacteraceae bacterium
CGAGAAAGTTGGGGCTTTGCTCGAGTTTCCCTATTTTCGCGGCAAAAGATGAAAAAAGATGAAGATCACGCTAAAACAACTGCAATTATCTCAAGTAAAACAGATCGTGTTTGACGGGGAGCGCGTGGAATTGGAGCGGGGGGTGATGGATAACGTGCGCGAGGGGTTTGACTTTCTCAAGAAATTCTCGGATGAAAAACTTATTTACGGGATCAACACGGGGTTCGGGCCGATGGCCCAGTATCGCGTGAGCGACGAGTTCCGGTCGCGGCTCCAATATAACCTGATCCGCAGTCACTGCACGGGGACGGGGCGGCTGTTGCCGGGGTCGCTCGTCAGGGCGATCATGCTGGCGCGGCTGAACACGTTCCTGCAAGGCTACTCGGGCGTCCACCCGGAGGTGGTGGAGCGGCTCGCGGATTTCATCAATCACGACGTCACGCCGCTGGTCTTCGAGCACGGGAGCGTGGGCGCCAGCGGCGACCTCGTGCAACTGGCCCACATCGCCCTCTGCCTGATCGGCGAGGGGGAGGTGATCTACCGCGGGGAGCGTCGCCCGACGCGGGAGGTGATGGAGGGGCTGGGACTCGCGCCCGTCCGGATGCACGTGCGCGAGGGACTCGCGCTGGCCAACGGGACGTCGGCCATGACCGGCATCGGGCTGGTCAACCTGATCCACGCCAAGAAGTTGCTGGACTTGTCGATCGTCGCCTCGTGCATGGTGAACGAGATCACGGCCTCGTTTGACGACTATTTCTCCGCGGAGCTGAACCGGGCGAAGTTGCACCCGGGGCAGGCGCGCGTCGCCGCGAAGATGCGGGAGGCCCTCTCCGGCACGCGGCGGACGAGGAAGCGGGAGGAGTTTTTCTACCGGCAGCGGACGGAGGAGGAGTATATCAAGGACAAGGTGCAGGAGTACTATTCCTTGCGTTGCGTGCCCCAGATCCTCGGGCCGGTGCTGGACGAGATCGACAACGCGGAGCGGGTGCTGATCGACGAGGTGAACTCGGCCAGCGATAACCCGATCGTCGACCGGGTGGCGGGGAACGTGTTCCACGGGGGGAATTTCCACGGCGACTACGTCTCGTTCGAGATGGACAAGCTGAAGATCGCGCTGACCCGCCTGGCGATGCTGGCCGAGCGGCAGATGAATTACCTGTTTCACGACCGGATTAATAACATCCTCCCCCCGTTCGTCAACCTCGGGGTCAAGGGGCTGAATTACGGCCTGCAGGCGGCGCAGTTCACGGCCACCTCCACGACGGCGGAGTGCCAGACGCTCTCCAACCCGATGTACGTGCACAGCATTCCCAACAATAACGATAACCAAGATATCGTGAGCATGGGCGCGAACGCCGCCCAGATCACGAGGAGCATCGCGGAGAACGCTTACCAGGTGCTGGCCATCCATTTCATGGCCATCGTGCAGGCCATCGAGTACTTGAAGATACAGGGCGAGCTGTCGGTCATCGGCCGGGAGGTGTACGGGGAGATCCGGGCGTTCTTCCCCGCGTTTGTCGAGGACTCCCCCTTGTATGAAGAGATCGAGCGGGTGATTCACTATTTAAAAGAGAAGGAGTTGTCCCTATGAAGCGGTACGCTTTGGTCACCGGTGGATCCCGCGGGATCGGGAGGGCCATCTCCGCGCGGTTGGCCGCCGCGGGTTATCACGTGCTGGTCAACTACAAGTCCAACGAGGAGGAGGCCCGGAAGACGTTGGAGATGATCGTCGCCGCCGGTGGCGAGGGGGAGTTGTCGCGCTTCGACGTGGCCAGCCCTGCGGAGGTGTCCCGCGCGCTGGAAGAGTGGGGCGAGCGGAACGAGGAGGCTTACATCGAGGTGCTGGTCAACAACGCCGGGATCCGCCGGGATAACCTGCTTTTCTGGATGACCGACGACGAGTGGCATGACGTGATGAACACCAACCTGAACGGGATGTTCTACCTCACGCGCGCCCTGATCAAGTACATGCTCAACAAGCGGCGCGGGCGCGTGATCAACGTGGTCTCCATCTCCGGGATGAACGGCATGGCGGGGCAGGCAAACTACTCGGCCGCCAAGGCGGGCGTCATCGGGTTCACGCGGGCGCTGGCGCTGGAAGCGGCCAAGAAAAAGGTGACCGTCAACGCGGTGGCGCCGGGATTCATCGACACGGACATGACGCGGGACTTGAATCAAGAGGAGTTGAAGAAAATCATCCCGCTCGGCCGTTTCGGGACGGCGGCGGAGGTGGCCGGGCTGGTCGGCTTCCTCGCGTCGGACGAGGCCGCGTATATCACGGGGCAGGTGATCTCCATTAGCGGGGGATTGTAAAAAAATTCATATATTCGCGTGCAAAATTGTATGGTATGATGAAGAGAGTGGTTATCACGGGAATGGGTATATATTCTTGTATCGGCAAGAGCCTTGACGAGGTCAGGGATTCGTTGCACGAGGGGCGGTCCGGCATTGGCGTAGACCCGTTGCGCGTGCAGCTCGGGTATCGTTCCCCGTTGACGGGCGTCGTCGCCCCGCCCGTGTTGAAGGGTTTATTAGACCGGAGGCTGCGCGTCGGCCTGGCCGAGGAGGGGGAGTACGCTTACATGGCCACGCTGGACGCGTTCCGGGCGGCCGGGATTGACGCGGGGTATCTCGAGGAGAACGAGGTCGGCATCTTTTACGGGAACGACTCCTCCGCGAAGGCGGTGATCGAGGCGAACAACGTGCTCGTGGAGAAGAAGGACACGATGCTGCTCGGCTCGGGGGCGATCTTTCAATCGATGAACTCGACCGTCACGATGAATCTCTCGACGATCTTCAAGCTGCGCGGCGTCAACATGACCATCAGCGCCGCGTGCGCCAGCGGCTCCCACTCGATCGGGCTGGGGTACATGTTTATCAAGCAGGGGTTGCAGGAGGTCGTGCTGTGCGGCGGCGCGCAGGAGACCAATTATTACTCGATGGGCAGCTTCGACGCGTTGAGCGCGTTTTCCACGCGGGTCGGCGAGCCGGCGCGGGCTTCTCGCCCGTTCGACGCGGGCCGGGACGGGTTGATCCCGAGCGGCGGGGCGGCCAGCCTCGTGCTGGAAGATTACGAGCACGCGGTGAGGCGCGGCGCGCCCATCCTCGCCGAGGTGGTCGGTTACGGCTTTTCCTCCAACGGGAAGCAGATCTCGCAGCCGAGCGCCGAGGGGTGCGTGATCGCGATGGAACGGGCGTTGAAGGACGCGGGCGTCACCCCCGCCGCGATCGACTACGTGAACGCGCACGCGACCTCCACCCCGCAAGGGGACGCGTTCGAGGCCATCGCCCTCGATCGCCTGTTCGGGGGATCTCGCCCGTTGATCAGTTCCACCAAGTCGATGACGGGGCACGAGTGCTGGATGGCGGGCGCGAGCGAGGTGTTGTACTCCGTGCTGATGATGCGGGACTCGTTCGTGGCGCCGAACATCAATTTCGAGACCCCCGACGAGTACTCCTGCAAGCTCAACATCGCGCCCCGAACGGTGAATAAAAACATCGACCTGCTGCTCTCCAACTCCTTCGGGTTCGGGGGCACGAACAGCGCGCTGGTAGTAAAGAAAATCAAATAATAATTCCATATGAAAAGAGAGGAGATAGAACAGATAGTGAAAACCTTTTTAGTCGACGAGATAGAGGTCGACGAAGCGGTGATCGCGCCCGAGGCGACGCTGAAGGATGATTTAGGCATTGACAGCCTTGACTTCGTGGACATCGTCGTGATCGTGGAGCGCCATTTCGGCTTCAAGATCAAGGCGGAGGAGATGACGGAGGTGCGGACGCTGGGGCAGTTTTGCGACTACATCGAATCGAAAGTAAAAGACCGGTAGCGCATGGCGGGGGAGCGGAAGTGGAAAGGGAACACGGGAGGGAGCGCGTGGGGACAACGGGGCCTTATCCTCCTCTTCAGGTTGTCGGGCCTCCGGTTCGCCTACCTCGTGATGGCCGCGGTCGTCCCTTTTTACATGCTCTTCTCCCACGCGAATTACCTGGCGATCTATCACTATTTCCGGCGGAGGTGGGGGTACTCGCGGTGGCGCTCGTTTGTCGAGACGTACCGCGATCATTTTGTTTTCGGGCAGGTGATACTGGATCGTTTCGCCGTGTTCGCGGGGCGGAAGGACGCGTTCGAGGTGGAGATCGAGGGCAACGAGCATTTCCTTCGCCTCGTCAACGGGGAGAAGGGCTTTATCATCGCCGGTTCGCACGTCGGGAATTTCGAGATTGCCGGCTATCTCCTCCACGCGGGCCTCAAGCGGGTGAACGCCCTCGTCTACCCGGGCGAGACGAAGACGGTGCAGGAGCACAGGACGGGGGTGCTGGGCGATAACGACGTGTGCCTCGTCCCGGTGCTGGATGACTTGTCTCACCTGTTTACCGTGAACGCCGCCCTGCAACGGGGGGAGATCGTGAGCATGCCCTGCGACCGGATTTTCGGCTCGGCCCAAAGCGTGACCTGCGATTTCCTCGGCGGCAAGGCCGACTTCCCGATGGGGGCGTTCGCCCTGTCCGCGTACCTGGACGCGGAGGTACTCTCGATCTTCGTGCTGAAGAAGGGGATCAGGAAATACGTCGTGCGCGTCCGCCCCGTGCGGGGCGAAGGGGCGACGGCCCGCGAGAAGATCGCAGCGCTTGCCCGCTCGTTTGCCGGGGAGTTGGAGGCCGTCGTCCGGCAATACCCCCGGCAATGGTTCAACTACTATGAATTTTGGAAAGATGAGTAAACAGATGAAACTATTCCCCGCCTTGGAAAAAAGGTACTCCGCGGAGCATCAATCGGCGTTGGAGGCGCAGCGTTTGGCGCACGAGATCTCGTTCGGCCCGGTCGTCTTTCAGGTCTCCCGGCTGATGGTGAAATTCGGGATCTTGCAGGCGCTGGTGGACTCCGGCAAGGGGTTGACGCTCGACGAGATCGTCGAGAAGGGCGGCCTCTCGCGTTACGCGGTGCAAGTGTTGCTGGAATCGTCGCTCACGATCGGGACGGTGCTTTACCGGGAGGGGCGTTTCGAGGCTTCCAAGGCCGGCTGGTTCCTGCTCAACGACCCGCTGGTGAAGGTGGACATGGATTTTAACCACGACGTCAACTACCTCGGCTGGTTCAAGCTGGAAGAGGCGCTGGTCAACGGGAAACCGGAAGGGTTGAAGACCTTCGGCCCGTGGGACACCATCTACGAGGGATTGTCGAGCTTGCCCGGGCGCGTGCAGGAGAGCTGGTTTGGCTTCGACCACTTCTATTCCGACAGCGCGTTCGAGGAGGCGTTGTCCATCGTCTTCGACTATCACCCGCGCGCCTTGCTGGACGTGGGCGGGAACACGGGGCGGTGGGCGTTACGGTGCGTGGCCCGCGACCCGGACGCGCGGGTGACCATCATGGACTTGCCGCAGCAGATCGCCTTGATGAAGCGGCAGACGGCGGGACAGCCGGGCGCCGACCGGATTTCCGGGCACGGCGCGAACCTGCTGGACGAGCGGGTGCCCTTCCCGCCGGGCTTCGACGCGATCTGGATGAGCCAGTTCCTCGACTGCTTCTCGGAGGAGGAGGTGACGAGCATCCTCGCGCGGGCGGCGGCCTCCATGCGCGCGGACGCCCGGCTCTTTATCATGGAGACCTTCTGGGACCGGCAACGCTTCGAGACGGCGGCCTATTGCCTGACGCAGATCAGCCTCTACTTTACCGCCCTGGCCAACGGCAACAGCAAGATGTACCACTCCGGGGACATGACCCGCTGCGTGGAAGCGGCCGGGCTGGCCGTCGACCGCGTCGTGGACGGGCTGGGAAAAGGACACTCCATCCTGATATGCAAAAAGCGGTGACGATGGAATGTGAAGAGATAGACGTGCTGGAACTCTTGCCGCAGCGCCCCCCTTTCGTCATGATCGATCGCCTGCTGCACTGCGACACGGTGGTGACGCGCACCTCCCTGCGCGTGGACGAGGGGAATATCTTCTGCGCCGACGCCCGGCTGACGGAGGCGGGCGTCATCGAGAATATCGCCCAGACGTGCGCCGCGCGCATGGGGTACATCAACAAGTACGTGCACCGCGACACGGTCAAGCTGGGCTTTATCGGCGCCATCCGCGACATGGAGATCTCCCGCCTGCCGCGCGCGGGCGAGGTATTGACCACGCGGGTAGAGATGCTGGAAGAGGTCTTCAGGATGACGCTGGTGAACGCCAGCGTCCGCGTGGGCGAGGAGTTGATCTGCTCCTGCGAGATGAAAATATCCACCACTGACATCGAGAGCCAATGAGTATCACCTTGAAGGTATCGAAAGAGGTGGACGTCCGTTTCAACGAGGTGGACTCGATGAACATCGTGTGGCACGGCTCGTACGCGCTCTACTTCGAGGACGCCCGCGAGGCGTTTGGCGCCGAGTACGGCCTGGGGTACCTTGACATTTTCGGCCACGGCTATTACGCCCCGCTGGTCGAATTGAAATTTAACTACAAGCGCCCGCTGGTCTACGGCTGTCGCGCCCGCGTGGAGATCACCTTCCGCGACACGGACGCGGCGAAGATCATCTTCGACTACGAGATCCGCGACGCGAGCGACGGGGCGCTGGTGGCCACCGGCCACTCGGTGCAGGTCTTTCTGGACAAGCAATACCAGCTCGTCTGGGGCAACCCCGCCTTCTACGAGGAGTGGAAACGAAAAATGGGACTGCTATGATCGCGTGGGTGGGCGACAACGTCATCTCCTCGTTGGGTTTCACGACGGACGAGAATTACCGGGCGGTCCTTGCCGGGCAGTCCGGCGCGCGCCTTCACGACGGCATGGGATTGCCGGAGCCGTTCATGGCCTCGCTGATCGACCGGGAGCGTTTGAACGACGAGTTCGGGGGCGGGGACGGGTATACCCCCCTCGAGAAGGCGGCCATCCTCTCCGTTACCCGCGCGGCGGCGGGCACCGGGGTCGATCTCTCGGGCGAGCGCGTGCTGTTTTTCTTCTCCTCCACCAAGGGGAACGTCTTCCTGCTCGACGGCGACCCCGCCACCCTCGACGACCGGGTTTACCTCTGGCGCCCGGCCGCCCTCGTCTCCCGTCACTTTAACAATCCCAACGATCCCGTCGTCATCTCCAACGCGTGCATCTCCGGGGCCTCCGCGCAGGTGGCCGCCCGGCGGGCGTTGGAGGCGGGGGCGTGTGATCATGCCGTCGTGGTGGGGGCGGAGATGTTGTCGAGATTTATCATCTCCGGCTTCCAGAGCCTCAAGGCCCTGTCGCCGGAACCTTGTCGCCCGTTCGACGCCGCCCGCGCGGGCCTGAACCTCGGCGAGGCCGCCGCCACCGTCATCTACAAGCGGGCGGGCGAGGGCGAGGCCGGTATCCTGCTGGCGCGCGGCGCCGTCCGCAACGACGCGAACCACATTTCCGGGCCGTCGCGGACGGGCGAGGGCAGTTTCCTCGCCTTGGAGGCCGCGCTGGACGGGATATCGCCGGACGACGTGGCCTTTATCAACGCGCACGGCACGGCCACCCCCTACAACGACCGCATGGAAGCGATCGCCCTCACCCGCGCCGGGCTGGCCGCCGTCCCCGTGAACAGCCTGAAGGCTCACTTCGGGCACACGCTGGGGGCGGCCGGCGTCGTGGAGAGCGTGATCTCGGCCCGCGCGCTGCGGGAGGGGACGATCCTCGCGTCGAAGGGATACCGGGAGCAAGAGCCGGAGTACCCGTTGAACGTCGCGACGCGGGTCGCCCCGACGGGCAAGCGCTATTTCGTGAAGATGCTTTCCGGCTTCGGGGGGTGCAACGCGGCGTTACTATATAAAAAGGTAGGGCATGGGACTGGTCATTAGGAAATACAGCTACATCAACGACCGCGTCGCGTCGGTTGACGGGCGGGCGATCCCCGTGCCCGCGGGCGAGGAGAAGTTCCTGACGGCGCTTTACCGGGCGCGGCGGGTGGATTACCCCCGGTTTTTCAAGATGGACGCCCTGTCGAAGCTGGGTTTCCTGGCCTCCGAGTTGATCTTCGAGGGGGATGCATCGCGTTTTACCCCTCGCGATCACGTGGCCATCCTCTGCTTTAACCGCTCCTCCTCGCTGGAATCGGACGCGGCTTACCAGGCGACCATCCGGCACGGGGAAGAGTACTTCCCCAGCCCCTCGCTCTTCGTGTACACGCTGCCCAACATCGTGACGGCGGAGATCGCCATCCGGAACAGGCTGCACGGGGAGACCGCCTTCTACGTTCTGGAACGTTTCGACCCCCGCGCGCTCGTCGGGCGCGTCGGCGAGGCGTTTCAGGACGCGGCCACGCGGGCCGTTCTCGTCGCGTGGGTAGAATCTTTTCGGGATTCCCGCGAGGTATTCATGATGTTAGTAGAGAAAAATGATACTATCTTTGATCTCCCGTTTTCGGTGGAGTCTATTGTTGAATTATTAAATAGAGGCAGAAATGGATGAATTGATTTTAAATTTAAAGAGAGAGATTATCGAGGTGTTGAACTTGGAGGAGGTCAAGCCCGAGGAGATCGAGGACGACGCCCCCCTCTTCGGCGAGGGCCTCGGGCTGGACTCGATCGACGCGCTCGAGCTGATCGTGCTCATGGAGAAAAACTACGGGATCAAGCTGAGCGATCCCGCGCAGGGGCGCGAGTTGTTCAAGTCCATCCGGGTGATGGCGACTTATATCCGGGACAACAGGAAAAAGTAACGATGCAAGAAGAGATTTTCGTGACGGGCGCCGGCGTCATCTCCGCGATAGGTCTCGGCCGGCAAGCGACGCTGGCGGCCTTGCGGGAGGGACGCGACGGCATCGCCCCCGTTCGTTACCTGAAGACGTCGCGCGTCGAGTTCCCGGTGGGCGAGGTGAAGTTCAGCAACGAGGAGATGTGCCGCCTGCTGGGCGTGCCGGAAGCGGGCGTCACCACGCGCACCTCGCTGATGGGCATGATCGCCGCGCGCGAGGCGCTGGAACAGGCCCGCCTGCCGGGCGACGGCGGCGAGCGCGTGGCCTTGATCTCCGGCACCACCGTGGGGGGGATGGACAAGAGCGAGCAGTACTACCTCGACTTCTTGGAGAACGACAGCCGGAACGAGTACATCTCCGCCCACGACTGCGGGGCCTGCACGGAGATGATCGCGGACTATTTCGGCCTCTTCTCGATGGTGGAGACCATCTCCACGGCCTGCTCGTCCGCCGCCAACGCCATCATGACGGGCGCCCTGTTGCTTCGCGCGGGGCGGGCGGACGTCGTCGTGGCGGGGGGCAGCGAGTGCATCACGAAGTTTCACCTGAACGGCTTCAACACGCTGATGATCCTCGACCGGGAGCCGTGCCGCCCGTTTGACGCGGGCCGCGCGGGGCTGAACCTCGGGGAGGGCGCCGCCTACCTCGTGCTGGAATCGGGCGCGTCGGCGCGCCGCCGGGGGGTGGTCCCGCTGTGCCGCCTGTCGGGTTACGCCAACGCCTCCGACGCCTTTCACCAGACGGCCTCGTCGCCCGGCGGCGACGGCGCTTACCTCTCCATGACCGGTGCGCTGGCGACGGCGGGGCTGGCGCCGGGGGAGATCGGCTACATCAACGCGCACGGCACGGGCACGGTCAACAACGACCTGAGCGAGGGGCTGGCCATCCAGCGCGTGTTCGGGGAGCGCGTCCCCCCGGTATCGTCCACCAAGGCATTCACCGGTCACGCCACGAGCGCGGCCGGGGGCGTGGAGGCGGTGATCTCCATCCTCGCGTTGCGGCACGGCTTTATCCCGCCCAACTTGCGCTTTTCGACGCCCATGCCGGAGCTTTCCTTCGCGCCCGCCGCGGGGGGGAGCGCCGCCCCGCGTCACGTGTTGTCCAACTCGTTCGGCTTCGGGGGGAACGACACCTCCCTGATCTTTTCAAAAACAGACTGACATGACGAGAGAAGTATACATCCGGGCGGCCCGGCAGATCTCCGTGCAACTCCCCTTGAGCGAGGGGTGGATGGACGCCCCACTCTATCCCGAAGGGCCTTACGCGCGCGCCGTCGACCCGGACTACCGGCACTATTTCGCGCCGAACGTCGCCCGCCGGCTGGGCAAGCTCCTGAAGCGGGCGCTACTCACGTCGCGCCTGGTGATGGAGGAGAGCGGCGTCTCGCGTCCCGGCGCCATCATCACCGGCACGGGGCTGGGCTGCATCGAGAACACGGGGATCTTCCTGGACGCGCTGGCGCGGGAGGGGGAGGGGCTGTTGCAGCCCACCCACTTCATGCAGTCCACCCACAACACCATCAGCTCGCTCGTGGCCATCGATGCGCGTTGCCACGGCTACAACTCCACGTACGCGCACAAGGGCGCCTCGTTCGAGTGCGCCCTGCTGGACGCCTTCCTGCAACTACGGGAGGGGCGCGTGGAGACGGCGCTGGTGGGCGCCCACGACGAGATGACGCCCGACTACTTCGTGCTGCTGAAGCGGGCCGGCTACCTCGGGCACGCAGGCGGTTTCAGCGGCGAGACGGCCGCGAGCATGATGCTGGCCGACCGGCCGGGGGACGGCGCGCTCTGTCGCCTGCGCGGGGTGGAGCTGCTGTATCGCCCGGGCGCAGGGGGATTACGCCGGGCGCTGGACAGCCTGTCGCGCGAGGCGGGCGTCGGCCTCGACGAGGTGGACGCGGTGATGGTCGGCGCGAACGGCCACCCCCCGAACGACCGGGTGTACGGGGAGGCGTGCCCGCTCCTCTTCCCCGGCAAGCCGCTGCTGCGTTACAAGCACCTGTTCGGCGAGTCGTACACGGCGCCCGCGCTGGGCGCGTACGCCGCCGCCACGTGCCTGCACCGGCAGCGCCTCCCCGCGCACCTCTTCGCGGGGGAGGGCGGCGTCGAGCGCCGCGGGGTGAGGCACCTCCTCCTCTACAACCATTTCGAGAACAAGACCCATTCACTCGTACTCTTGTCGGCATGTGGAGGATGATTTTACTATCGACCGTGCAGAGTCTCTTCCTCGCCCTCGGGCAGGTAGCCCTGAAGTTCGCCATGAACCGCGTGGCGGGGGCGAGTTTCACGTGGGCGTTCCTCCGCGAGCAGCTCGTCAACTGGTGGTGGCTCGCCTCGGGGGGGTGCATGGCGGCGGCGACGCTGCTGTGGCTGTACCTCCTCCGGCATTACAGTTTCTCGATGGTCTACCCGATGATCAGCATCAGCTACATCTTCGGCATGTTGGCGGCGATCTTCATCTTTCACGAGGCGGTGCCGTCGCTTCGCTGGCTGGGCGTCCTGCTGATCATGGGTGGCGTTATTTTAATAGCCAAGTGACATGAACAGAAAGTACTTTTTCCTACCCTTCCTGCTGCTCCTCGCCCACGCGGGCGGGCGGGCGCAACCCCTCGTCCCCGCGACGGGGGACGAGCGGCGCGTCATGCTGGAGAAGATCGAGGAGTCCTCGCGGGCGATGACGAGCCTCGCGTGCGACTTCGTGCAGGAGAAGGATCTCTCCATCCTCGACGAGCGCCTCGTCTCGACGGGGCGCATGTACTACCGCCGGGACAACCGCCTGCGCTGGGAGTACCTCGCGCCGTACCTCTACACCTTCGTCCTGAACGACGAGAAGATCCTGATGCAAACGGGGATGAGCCGCGAGGTGGTGGACGTGAAGTCCAGCAAGCTCTTCCGGGAGATCGTCAAGATCATGATGAGCAGCGTCAACGGGCGGGGGCTGACGGACGCGAAGAGCTTCACCGTCGCCTTTTACCGCGCGGGGGCGGCGTGGAAGGTCGTCCTCGTCCCCGTCCAGCGCGAGACGCGGAAGGTCTTCTCTGCGATCGAGTTAACGTTCAACACCGCGGATTACACTGTGGACGAGGTGAGGATGGACGAGCCGAACGGCGACGCGACCCTCATCCGGTTGTCGAACAAACGATTTAACGCCGCGCTCGACGATGAGACGTTCGCTATTGATTAGCCTCGCGCTGCTACCGCTGCTGCTGGCCTCGTGCTTCCCCGCGCGGGAGCTTCGCCGCCCGGCGTTTGACGGGGAGGGGACGGCGCGCTACCACGTGCTGATCACGGCCCGGCAGGCGGAGATCACCGGGGTGATGGTGGTCAAGCGCGTGCCCGGCGGGTGGCGCGGGAGCATGGTCAACGAGTTCGGGGTAAAGGCCTTCGATTTCATCGCGGAGGGGGGGCGCTGCCGCTTGCTGAACACGATCCCGTTCCTCGACAAGTGGTATATCCGCCGGACGATCGCCGCCGACCTCGCATTCCTCTGCGGGACGGGACGGGACGACGGCAAGCGCCTCGCGGAACGACGCGACGACGGGGTCATCCTCTTGCGCGACGAGCGGCGCGGTATCAAGTATTTATTTCAACCCGTGGGCCGATGAAACTGCTGGACGATTTTTACACGATAGAACGGGAGGAGGGCGCCGGGGACGCGCGCGAGTACGTCATCTCCCTGAATAAAGACCATTTCATCTACCGCGCCCACTTCCCGGGCGCCCCCGTCACGCCGGGCGCGTGCATCATCCAGCTCTGCAAGGAGCTGGTGGAACGCCACGCGGGCGCCCGCCTCGCGCTCAAGCGGGTGATCAACGTCAAGTTCCTCGCGGTCATCGACCCGGGGCGATGCCCCGTCGTGCGGGTCGCCTTCTCCA
>JAISAV010000129.1 GCA_031266545.1 Odoribacteraceae bacterium
GGGAGTGAAGGGAAGCCTGCGCTGCAGGCAAGGTTACACGGGCTGTCGGTTACAGTAGCCTGAGGCTACTGCCTATATAGAGATGCCTGCGCTGCAGGCAAGATTAATCCTTAAGTTGACGGCATCGGGCGACGCCCGCCCCATTCGTGGAGTTTTTCCCCGTTCCCGCGAGCGTTTTTCTACAATTTCACCACTTTTCGCCTCGCTTCCCGCGGGAGTCGTCGCTCGCCTTCTTCCCGTACCTGCGCCCGTTCCCTGCTACATCATGAATGATAACGAACATATTACATGATTTTTCTTCGCTCAAACTTTCCCCTCCCGGGCGCCCGTCGGCAGGCATGGCACATCCTTTGCGAAAGAGGGGGTGTATAAACCCATTAACCCAATGTAATATGAAAAAGTTAGTTTTAGTTATCGGTGTTTTTTCCTTGTTGTTTATGAATAGTTGTGTCGAACGGTCGGCGAAATATAAAGCGCTACAAGCTCGTATGGACTCCGTGCAGGTTGCCAACGGCTCGCAAGCAGGAGAGATCGAATCCCTGTTGGCCGGTATCAACGAACTTAACCAGGGGATGCAAGCCCTTCGGGAAGCCGAACAACTGTTGGTGTTGGAATCTTCCCCCGATCAGCAAGGCAATACGCAAAGCAAGATCGCCGCGTTAAAGAGCGATTTGCGCTCCCTCGGCGAGGCAATCACCTCTTACAAGGAGCAAATCAGCAAGTTGGAAGGCTCCAACAAACGTCAATCCGCCGAGTTCCGGAAATTGATCGCCAACTTGAAGGCTGAACTCGAGCAAAAAGAGGTGCGCATCAATGACCTCACCGCCCAGTTGACGGAAAGGGAGAGAGAACTGGGCGTCAAGAACGAGGAGATTGTCAACCTGAACAAGAATGTCGCCAACTTGCAAGAAGAGAGCGCCTCGCAAAAGGCCACCATCTCCACGCAAGACCAAGACATCCACAAGGGCTACTACCTGCTCGGCAGCAAGCAAAACCTGAAGGCGAAGAACGTGATCCTGAGGAAAGGCCTCTTCAGCCCCCTCACCGTCTCCACGCAGGCACAAAACGCCCAGTTCACGGGCATCGACATCCGGGAGGTGAAATCCATCCCGCTGAACACCTCGAAGGCTAAAATTCTTTCGCTGCACCCGACGGGATCCTACCTGCTCACGGCCGGCACCGACAAGAATCTGACCCTGACCATTACCGACACGGAGAAGTTCTGGAAACAGACCAAGTACCTGGTGGTCGTCATCTAAAGCGTAATTTCTTTTCTCGCGTTTTTAAACATAACAACTAAGTTCCCCGGGGATTTCCATCCCCGGGTTTTTTGCGTTTTTTTTCTTACCTTCGCCCCGAATTTTCAAAATAACATGGACGATAACTATCGAAAACGATAACCCGGACGGGGGGCCTGTCTCGACGCGATCCTCTGTTCATTAATAGAAAGGAGGATTTATCATGATGACTTTCCTGAAGAGCAACGTGGGGTTTACCCCGCTCGAGCGGTGGGAACCGGGTTGCTGGATTAACGTGACGGGGCCGGGGGAGGAGGACGTCCGCTACCTGACGCGGGAGATGAAGGTGCCCGATTCTTTCCTGCAAGATATCGAGGACGTGGACGAGCGCTCGCGCTTGGAGGTGGAGGACGAGTGGACGCTGATGATCCTGCGTATCCCGTACAAGGTGGACGATAGCATCCCGTTTATCACCGTGCCGCTCGGGTTTATCCTCAAGGAGGACGTCGTGATCACGGTGTGCCATTACCGCACGGAGATGATCCCCGATTTCGTGCTGTACGCCAACCGGAAGAACTTGCGGATCTCGTGCTCGTGGGACTTGCTGTTTCGCCTCTTCCTGTCGTCGTCGGTGTGGTACCTGAAGTACCTGAAGCAGATCAGCGCCCAGATGGGCACGGCCGAGCGGGAACTGGAACGCTCGATCCGAAACGAGGAGCTGCAACGGTTGCTGAAGATCGAGAAGTCGCTGGTATTTTTTATCACCTCCCTGCAGGGGAACGATAACTTGCTGGTGCGGATGAAAAACCTGAAGTCGCAACGGCGCTTCTTCGACGAGGATCTGGTGGAGGACGTGGAGATCGAGCAGCGGCAGGCGCAGGACACGGTGCGCATCTACAGCGACATCTTGAGCAGCACGATGGACGCCTACGCCTCGGTGATCTCGAATAACTTGAACATCGTCATGAAGCGCATGACCTCCGTGTCGATCATCTTGATGTTGCCCACGTTGATCGCCAGCCTGTACGGCATGAACGTGCCCAACAGCCTCGAGAAAAACGCGTGGGGGTTCGCGATCGTGATCCTCGTCTCGATCCTGTTTTCGGTGGTGGGGTACCTCTTTTTCAGGTGGCGACGGTGGCTTTGAGCGCGACGGTTGCCGTTCTCGAAATGTTAAAAAAGGGACGCTGGCGGGTGAAATCACCCGCCATGTTTATTTTTAACAAACTCTTAACTGAAAGGCTGCGAACTTTTGGGCATTTTTGGTGCCGGTAAAAATGACACATAGCATGGCGTCATCTTCAATTAAAAACGGGAATAAACACGCGAGATTTTTAAAATACAAAATGGCATGAACAAGATCACGAAACGAGTTTTGCAGGCGGGTATCCCGCTCGTGGCGGTGGGGGCGTTGCTGGCCCCGCGGCTGGATTTTTCCCCTTCCTCGCCCGTCTCCCCTGCCGGTGGCGGCCGGGGCGGGGCGTTGCCCGTGACGGGGATCGTCGCGCAACTTTCGAGGGCGGTAGACCGCTACCCGGTGAACGGGGAGTTGTACCCGAACCAGGTGGTGGAGCTGGTGTCGGAGACCGTGGGGAAGGTGGTGACGGTCAACTTTAGCGACGGCGACCGCGTGAAGCGGGGGGACTTGTTGCTGAAGGTGGACGATTCCGACCTGCAGGCGCAGATGACCCGTTCCGCGTACCAGAAGCGGTTGCTGGAAGCCAAGTTGGAGCGCCAGCGGATGCTGCTGAACCGCGAGTCGGTGAGCCTCGAGTCATACGAGGAGTTGGAGACGGAGTACAACATCCTGCTGGCGGACATGGAACTGCTGCAGGTGCGGATCAACCGGACGGAGATCCACGCCCCCTTTGACGGGCAGATCGGCTTCCGGCACGTGAGCGAGGGGAGCCACGTGCAGCAGAACACCCCGATCGCCACGCTCACGGACAACTCCGTGCTGAGGATCGAGTTTTACCTGCCGGAACAGTACTGGAACACGCTGTCGGCGGGCAAGCAGGTGACGTTTCACGCCCGCGGCGTGGAGGAGGACATCGTGGCCGAGATCTACTCGATCGACCCGCAGGCCGACGCCGCCACGCGGAAGGTGCTGGTGCGCGGGCGTTACGCGAATCGCGCGAACTTGCTGGCCGGCTTGTTCCTGGACGGGGAGATCTCCTTCTCGGACGAGGAGTTTATCATGATCCCCACGGAGGCCGTCGTCCCGGAGATGGAGGGAAAGCGCCTGTGGGTCGTGCGCGGGGGCAAGGCCGCCAGCGTGCCGATCGAGATCGAGAGCCGCGATAACCGCAACGTGGAGGTCGTCTCCGGGATACACGCGGGGGACACGGTGCTAATCAACGGCTTGATGCAACTCCGCGAGGGGGGGGCCGTGGACGTCCGCTTGCAGTAACCTGATAATTTCCCGCGTATGAGCATTTCTTCGACCAGTATAAAGCGCCCCGTCCTGGCGACGGTGGGCAATTTAATCTTGATCATCCTCGGGGTGATCGGGTACACGTACCTTGGCATCCGGGATTACCCGAGCGTGGACCCGCCGATCATCACGGTGTCGGCGAGTTACGTGGGCGCTAACGCCGACGTGATCGAAACGCAGGTGACGGAGCCGTTGGAGGCCGCGCTGAACGGCATCCCGGGGATCCGGTCGCTGAGCAGTTCGAGCCGCGACGGATCGAGCCGGATCACCGTCGAGTTTCACCTCGGCGTCGATCTCGAGACGGCCGCCAACGACGTGCGGGACAAGGTCTCCGGCGTGCAGCGACGCCTGCCGCGGGACATGGATCCCCCGACGGTCTCGAAGGCCGACGCCGACTCACAGCCGATTTTCGGCATCTCCCTGAGGAGCGACCAGCGCGACTTGATCGGGCTGAGCGGGTACGCCGAGAATTACTACAAGGAGCGCCTCCAGACGATCCCCGGCGTGAGCAACGTGGACATCTGGGGCGAGAAGCGCTATTCCGTCCGCCTGCGCATGGATCCCTCGCGGCTGGCCGCTTACGGGCTGACGCCGATGGACGTGCAGTCCGCCGTGAACAGGGAGAACATCGAGCTGCCCTCCGGGCGCATCGAGGGGGACAACACGGAGTTGACGATCCGCACGCTGGGGCGGCTGATGTCGATCGAGGATTTCAACAACATGGTGGTCTCGCGGAAGGGGAACAAGGTGGTTCGCTTCCGCGACATCGGCACGGCGGAGGTGGACGCGGAGAACACGCGCAGCATCTCGAAGCGCAACGGGGTGCCGATGGTCAACTGCGTCCTGATCCCCCAGCCGGGAGCGAATTACATCGACATCGTCGACCGCGCCTACCGGGTGATGGCCGACCTCGAGAAGGACTTGCCCGCGGACATCGAGGCGAGCATCTCGTTCGACAACACGATCTTTATCCGCGACTCGATCAGCGAGGTGGAGCGCACGATCCTCGAGGCGTTCGTCATGGTGGTGCTGATCATCTTCATTTTCCTGCGGAGCTGGCGCACGACGCTGATTCCCGTGCTGACGATCCCGATCTCGCTGGTGGCGTCGTTTTTCGTCATGTACGTCGCGGGCTTCTCGATCAACATCCTGACGTTGTTGGCGCTCGTGCTGGCCATCGGGCTGGTGGTGGACGACGCCATCGTGATGATGGAGAACATCTACACGAAGGTGGAGGCGGGCATGTCCCCCCTGCAGGCCGGGTTCAAGGGGGCGAACGAGATCTTTTTCGCCATCGTCGCCACGACCGTGGTGCTGGTGGCGGTGTTTATCCCGATCGTTTTCCTCGAGGGGACGACGGGGCGGCTCTTCCGGGAGTTTAGCCTCGTCATCGCGGGGGCGGTGGCGGTCTCTGCGTTCGTGGCGCTGACGTTCACCCCGATGATCTCGACCAAGCTGGTGAGCCGGAAGAGCAGCGAGGGGTGGCTCTACCGGAAGACGGAGCCTTTCTTCACGGGGCTGAACGACCTGTACCGGCGCTGGCTGGATCGCTTCCTGCGGGTGCGCTACTACGGAGTGATCATCATCGGGGTCACGGGTGGCCTGATCGTCTACCTGTGGCAGGCGCTGCCCGCCGAGATGGCCCCGGTGGAGGACCGTTCCAGCGTGCGCGTGAACTCCACGGCCCCGGAGGGCACGACGTTCGAGTACATCGACCGTTACGCCGACGAGCTGACCGCGTTCGCGGAGGCAAACATCCCGGAGATGGACCAGATCGTGAGCTTCGTCGGGGGCGGCGGCACGAACCGTTCCAACCTGAACGTCTGGCTGACGCGGCCGGGCGAGCGCGGGCGGACGCAGCAGGAGATCGCCGACGTGCTGGCGGTGCAAGTCCGCCAGTTCACGGGGGCGCGCACCATCGTCTCCCAGCAGCAGACCTTCGGCGGGGGACGCGGCGGGCTGCCGATCTCCTACGTGATCCAGGCCAAGAACCTCGACGCGTTGAAGGAGGTGCTGCCCCGCTTCATGGACGAGGTCGGGCAGAGCGCCCTCTTTTCCGCCTCGGACGTCGACCTGAAGTTCACCAAGCCGGAGCTGACGATCAAGATCGACCGCCACAAGGCCGGCGTGATGGGCGTCTCCGTGCAGGACATCGCGCAGACCCTCCAGTTGACCATGAGCGAGCAACGCGTGGGATACTACATCATGAACGGGAAGCAATACCAGATCCTGAGCCAGCTCGACCGCGCGAACCGGAACAAGCCGGACGACCTGAAACGGATCTACGTGCGCAACAACGAGGGGCAATTGATCCACCTCGACAACCTGATCACCGTGGAGGAAAGCTCGATGCCCCCGCAACTGTTCCGTTACGACCGCTTCGTCTCGGCCACCGTCTCGGCGGGGCTGGCGCGGCGCGTGACCATCTCGCAGGGGCTGGAGGAGATGGATCGTATCGCGGGGCTGGTGCTGAACGAGGATTTCAAGACGACGCTCTCCGGCAGCTCGAAGGACTTCGTCGAGAGTTCGTCCAGCCTGATGTTCGCCTTCATGCTGGCGCTGGTGTTTATTTACCTCGTGCTGGCGGCCCAGTTTGAGAGTTTCCGCGACCCGCTGATCATCATGTTCACCGTGCCGCTGGCCCTCGGCGGGGCGTTGATCGCGCTGTGGTACTTCCAGCAGACGATGAACATCTTCAGCCAGATCGGGATCATCATGCTGGTCGGGCTGGTCTCCAAGAACGGGATCCTGATCGTGGAGTTCGCCAACCAGCGCAAGCTGGCCGGCCTGTCGATGCGGGAGGCCGTCCGGGAGGCCTCGGTGGCGCGCCTGCGCCCCATCCTGATGACGAGCTTCGCGACCGTGCTGGGGATCCTCCCGATGGCCACGGCCACGGGCGCCGGGGCGGAGAGCCGCGTGGCGATGGGCGTGGCCGTGGTGGGGGGGATGATCTTCTCCACGCTGCTGACGCTGTTCGTGATCCCGGCGATGTACACCTACCTGTCGGCGAAAGAGATTAAAGTGATCGAGGAGATTTAAAAATGAATAACATGAACACGAGTTTTTGCAAGGGGCCGTGGCCGCTCCTCGCGTTGCTTGCTTGCCTGTCGAGCCACCGCGCCCCGGCGCAGGGCCGCGACCTTTCCGGCTGCATCGGGCAGGCGCTGGAGTCCAATTTCGCGATCAAGATCGAGCGCAACGCGGCGGCGATGGCGAGGAATAACGCGACCTACAACCCCTTCCTGCCGACGCTGGAAGCGAGCGCCCGCCAGAATCAAACCATCAACGCCACCCGCGCCGAGGACGCTGCCGGGACGGTCAGCGAGGCGTCGGGCGCCGTCAGCGACACCTACGCGGCGGGGGTCGCCCTCAACTGGCGCCTGTTCGACGGGATGGACATGTTCGCCACCCGCGAGCGGCTCCGGGAGTTGGAGGCGATGGGCGAGCTATCGCTCCAGCAGGGGATCGAGGGCCTCGTGATGGAGGTCTGCTCGCTGTACTACAGCGTGGTCGTGCAGCAATACCGGCTGGCGGCGGCGCGGCGCACGATGGCGCTCTCCTCCGAGCGTTACGAGGACGCGCAATTCCGCTACGAGATCGGCAAGATCTCCGGGCTGGAGGCCAAGCAGGCGATCGTCGACCTGCACGCGGACAGCTCCGCGTACGTGCGGCAGGAGGAGCAGTTGAAGAACACCTACATCTCGCTGAACAAGACGATGAACGTCGACCTGCAGGGCGACGACTACGTGAGGGACACGATCCGCATGGGCGCCCCCCTCTCGCCCGGCGAGCTGGAACGGGAGACGCTCGAGAACAACAAGCTGCTGAAGATCGCCCGCGGGGAGCGCCGCGTCTCCGAGCTGGATTACAAGAAGACCCGCGCGCTCTTCTTCCCGACGCTCGACCTCAACACCGGCTATAACTACAACCTGACGAACACCCCTTCCGCCGCCACCGTCGCCAACCGCTCGAACGGCTTCTACTGGGGCTTCTCGGTGAACGTGCCGGTGTTCAACCGGATGCAGGCCCGCGCTCGGGCGAAGAACGCCCGCTTGGAGGTGGAAAACAAGGAGTGGTCGCTCCAGCAGGTGGAAAAGGAACTGCTCAGCGACCTCGCCCTCGCCTTCAACGCCTACGAGAGCAACCTGCTCATGATGAACTTCGAGCAGGAAGGCTCCGCCATCGCCGAGAATAACCTGAACGAGGCCCTGGCCATGTTCAAGCTCGGGGCGCTCTCCGGGATAGACTTCCGGCAGTTCCAGCAGAGCTACATCAACGCCGTCGACCGCAAGTTCGCCGCCATGTACCAGGCGAAGATGTCGGAACTCTCCCTGCTCCTGATCAGCGGGCAGGCGCGGGAATTATTCACCCTTCAAGACTAAACGACGATGAAACACGATTGGAAACCGGGAAACATGATCTACCCCCTGCCCGCCGTCCTCGTGACCTGCGGCAAGGCGCCCGAAGAATACGCCGTCCTGACCATCGCGTGGGTGGGCACGCTCTGCTCCGACCCCCCGATGTGCTACATCGCCGTGCGCCCCGAACGGCACTCCTTCGCCGTCCTCGAGCGAAACCGCGAGTTCGTCATCAACCTGACGACCGAGGAGATGGCCCGCGCCACGGACTGGTGCGGCGTGCGCTCCGGCCGGGATCACGACAAGTTCAAGGAAGCGGGCCTCACCCCCGGCCCGGCCTCGATCGTGCAGGCGCCGCTCATCGAGGAGTCGCCCCTCTGCATCGAGTGCCGCGCGCGGGAGATCCTCCCGCTGGGGTCGCACCACGTCTTCGTGTCGGACGTGCTCAACGTGCGGGCCGACGACCGCTACCTCCACCCCGCGACCGGCAAGTTCGACCTCTCCGCCGCTCTCCCGCTCGTCTACTCCCACGGCGAGTACTTCGCGCTGGGCCGGAAGATCGGCAAATTCGGCTGGTCGGTGGAGAAGAAAAGGGGGAAATAATTACGAATTACGAATTACGAATTACGGGTTAACGGTTAGTGGTTAATGATTAACGGTTAGTGATTAATGGATAGTGAGAAAGGGCTGAAGGCCCGCCATAGCCCAGCCCAGCCCAACGCGACGCGTTGGGTATTGGACATATCGTATCGCGTTGCGCCCTGAAGGGGCAGCATACTCATTTTCAATATACTGCCCTTTCAGGACGCGGGATAGAAGTCGTGTCTTTGACCCAACGCGATGCGTTGGGCTGGGTTATGCCGGGCCTTCAGCCCTCCCACTAACCACTAATCACTAACCACTAAGATTCGTAATTCGTAATTCGTAATTCGTAATTTCCCCTCTACTCTTCAAACCACAGCTTCGGGTACACCGGGTTGCCCCCGTTCCAGTCGCCAAGCGATTTCCAGTATTTGCCGTCGCCGCTACCGTCGCCCGTGCCCCACTGTAGATCGGTGCCGGTCGTGGGCCATGCACCGG
>JAISAV010000204.1 GCA_031266545.1 Odoribacteraceae bacterium
AAGAAGAAGCTGGCCAAGGCCATCGCTCGCGTCGACGACAGCCAAAATGAATGACCCGTGGACTGGAAAATAAAGTTTTCATCGCCCGCCGAGGCCATCAAGGCCATCAAGGCCAACGATCACGTGGTGTTTTCCCACGCCGCCGCGATCCCGCGATTAGTCCCGGGAGAACTCGCGGCGAGGAAGGAGAATTATCATAATGTGCTGATCTATCACATGCTCTCGCTTGGAGAGGGCGAGTACCTGCAACCGGGACTCCAAGCCCATTTCCGGCACGTCACCAACTTCGCGGGCGCCAACTCGCGGCAGGCCCTCGCCGAGGGATGGGCCGATTTCCTGCCTTGCTTCTTTAAAGACGTCCCGGGCATGTTGGGCGGCGCTTTCCCGGTGGACGTCGCGGTGATTCAGGTCTCGACGCCTGACGACGAGGGATTTTGCAGTTTCGGCGTGTCGTGCGATTACACCAAACCGGCGGCGGAAAAAGCCTCGATCGTCATCGCCGAGATGAACGAGAACATGCCGCGCGTGGGGGGTGACAACAAGATTCACGTGTCCGGGATAGACCACGTGATCCCGTGCGCCTACCCCCTGCCCGTGCTACCGCCGCCTCGCATCACGGGCGTGGAGGAAGAGATCGGCCGGCATTGCGCCTCCCTCGTCGAGGACGGCTCCACGCTCCAACTCGGGATCGGCGCTATCCCCGACGCCGTCTTGCTTTTCCTGAAAGGCAAGAAGGACCTGGGGATACACACCGAGATGTTTTCCGACGGGGTCGTCGGGCTGGTCGAGGCGGGCGTGATCACGGGCAAGAGGAAAACGCTGCACCCCGGCAAGCTGGTCGCCACGTTCGTGATGGGCACCCGGGGGCTGTACGATTTCGTCGATCGTAACCCGGACGTGGAGCTGTACCCCGTGGATTACGTCAATGACCCGTGGATCATCGCCCGGAACGACAAGATGGTGTCCATCAACTCTTGCATCGAGGTGGACTTGACGGGACAGGTGGCCTCCGAGTCGATGGGTCTCAAACAGTTCAGCGGGACGGGCGGGCAGGTGGATTACGCGCGCGGCGCCGCCCTGTCACGCGGCGGCAAGTCGATCATGGCCATGCCTTCCACGGCGGTGCGCGGGGCGAAATCGCGGATCGTGCCGTTTTTGGCCGAGGGCGCGGCCGTGACCACCTCGCGCAACGACGTGGATCACGTGGTCACCGAGTACGGCATCGCGCGATTGAAGGGGAAGACCCTGAAACAGCGCGCCGAAAGCCTGATCCGGGTTGCCCATCCCGATTTCAGGGAATCGTTACAACAAGAATTCAACAAAAGATTTAAATCATCATGCAACTATTCAAGCTAAAAACAAGGATAAGCCGGTTTGACCGTTTCGCCGACTTTGCAAGGGAGTTCAAACTCTCGGGGAAAGACCTCGTGATCACCCAGGGATTCCTGCACGACCCGTTCATGAAACCGCTGGGCTTGCCCTGCCACTTCGTGATGCAGGAAAAATACGGCGCGGGCGAACCCTCGGACGAGATGATCAACCGGATGCTGAAAGACATCGAGTGCGTGACGTACGACCGCGTGATCGCCGTCGGCGGCGGCACCGTGATCGACATCGCGAAACTCTTTGTCCTGAAGGGCCTGAAGGACGTGACCGACGCCTTCGAGCGGAAAATCCCGCTGGTCAAGGACAAGCAACTGGTCATCCTCCCCACCACGTGCGGGACGGGCAGCGAGGTGACCAACCTCTCCATCGCCGCGATCAAGTCTAAAAAGACGAAAATGGGGCTGGCCGACGACGCCCTTCTCGCCGATGACGCCGTGTTAATCCCGGAATTGCTGGCGGGCTTGCCCTTCCCGTTCTACCTCTACAGCGCGATCGACGCCCTGGTTCACGCCACGGAATCGTACGTCTCGCCGGGGTCAAATCCCTACACGCGCCTGTTCTGCAAGGAGGCCATTCTGACGATCACGGACGTCTTTTTAAAACTCGCAGAAAGGGGGCAGGAGTATCGCCTCGAGCGTTTGGACGACATGCTGGTCGCCAGCAATCACGCCGGGATCGCCTTCGGGAACACGGGCGTGGGCGCCGTGCACGCGCTCTCGTACCCGCTGGGCGGGACGTACCACGTGCCCCACGGCGAGGCCAACTACCAGTTCTTCACCGAGGTTTTCAAGCGGTACAACGCGAAGAACCCCGGCGGCGTCATTCGCGAGGTGAACGCCCTGTACGCCGGCGTCCTGAAAACCGGCGAGGGCGAGGTGTATGACGCGCTGGATAACTTGCTGGGCAACCTGATCGCGAAAAAGCGATTGCGCGCGTACGGCATGAAAGAAGAAGAGGTGGAAGGATTCACCGCGAGCGTGCTGGAAACCCAGCAACGCCTGCTGAACAACAACTACGTGCCATTCTCGCGCGAGGAGATCAAGAACATTTATCAAGAACTATACTAAAAAAACAATCATGCAAGAGATTCAAGAAATGGTAGACAAGGCGCGTGCGGCGCAAGCGTCCTACGAGAAACATTTCGATCAGGAGGACGTGGACATGACCGTGAAATTGGTCACCCGTTCCATCTTCGATCACGCCGAGGAACTGGCGCGCGCGGCCGTCGACGAGACGCAAATGGGCGTCTACGAGGATAAGGTGGCCAAGAACCGCAACAAGTCCAAGGGCGTCTGGTTCGACCTGAAGGGTAAAAAGTCGATGAACATCCTGAGCATCGACCGTGACACCAACCTGATCGAGATCGCCAAGCCCATCGGCGTGGTGGCCGGTATCACGCCGGTGACCAACCCGATCGTCACGCCGATGTCCAAGATCGCCTTTGCGCTGAAGACGCGCAACGCCGTCATCATCGCGCCGCACCCGAAGGCGAAACAATGCTCCGTGGCGGCTGTGAAAACGATTCTGGCGGCCCTCGAGGAGATGGAAGTCCCCGACGGCATGGTGCAGGTGATCGAGGAACCGTCGCTGGAAAAGACGCGAGCCTTGATGGCCGCCTGCGACGTCGTCGTGGCGACCGGCGGGATGCCGATGGTCAAGTCCGCCTACTCCTCGGGCAGGCCCTCGTTCGGCGTGGGCGCCGGCAACGTGCAGGTTATCCTTGATCGCGACATCGAGTACGGCCTGGCGGCCGGCAAGGTGGTGACTGGCCGCTCGTTCGACAACGGCATCATCTGCTCCGGCGAGCAAAGCTTCATCTACCCGCGGGAGCACCGCGCGAAAATCCTCGACGCCTTCCGCCAGCGGGGCGCCTACATCGCCGCGGGCGACGAACGCGAGAAAATCCTCGACGTCATCTTCGAGGAGGGGCACACCAGCCGCGACGTGGTCGGCAAGTCGGCCAAGTTTATCGCCGAAAAGGCTGGTATTCAAGTGCCGGACAACACGCGCGTCATCGTGCTGGAAGCCCGTGGGTACGGGCACGAAGACCCCGCGTGCAAGGAGAAAATGTGCCCCGTCTTGGCCGCCATCCCCTATCAATACTTCGACGAGGCCATCCAGATCGCGCAAACCAACCTCGCGATGGAAGGCAACGGCCACACGGCCGGCATCCACTCGAACAGTCAGGCCAACATCATCAAGGCCGGCACCGACCTTTCCGTCTCGCGCCTGATCGCCAACGCCATCTGCGCCACCACGGCGGGCGGCTCCATCCAGAACGGCCTGCCGGTCACCAACACGCTAGGTTGCGGTAGCTGGGGAAACAATTCCATCTCGGAAAATTTCACCTACAAACACCTGCTGAACATCACGCGTATCGCGCCCCTCTCGGCCCGCATCCACGTGCCCTCGGACGAGGAAATCTGGGAGTATTGACTCCCGAATAAAGTATGACATTTGCGAGGTTGGCTTGTGCGATCTGGATGGCCTCGTTCTCCGGCTCTCTTGGGGGATCCCCCCAACCGGTCATATTCGGAAAATTACTTCCCCGAAAGCGCTGCGCGCTTTTGGGAAAGTATTTTACTCCCGCTCGGCATAGGCTCTAGCCTATGCCGCAGTAGAAGTAAGGCTGGCGCCTTGCTTCTACCGCGACGCAGACTCTAGCCCAATGCCATCAACTCAAGGAATGACACCGGAAGGTGTCAAATGTCGATAACCCCGTGCAAGCCGAAGGCGTAGCTCGGGGTAAGAGGTATCCTCTCCTCTCAACCCCGTAGTGGGTTGAATATTTCACGTGCCAACCCGTTGATAAACTCGTTCAACCCGCTACGGGGTTGAGGCGAGAGAGAGGTGCCTTACCCCGAGCCGCACTACGCTTGCACGGGGTTATCGACATTTGACACCTTACGGTGTCGCCCTTAATTTCGCTATTATTCCCTTAAGTTGACGGCATTGGACTGGATGCCATCAACTCAAGGGCTGAAGGCCCGTTATAGCCCAGCCCAACGCACCGCGTTGGGTACTGGATATATCGTACTACATTGCGCCCTGAAGGGGCAGTATATTGAAAATGAGTATGCTGCCCCTTCAGGGCGCAGGATAAGCGGTACGTCTATTACCCAAGGCGTTGCCATTGGGCTGGGTTATGGCGGGCCTTCAGCCCTTAACTTGACGACATCGGGCGTAAGCCCGCTAATCATCTGATCACTCGCCTCGTAATTCGTAATTCGTAATTGACTCACGGTAGTGTGAACACCGCCCCGTCCTCGCACAGGGAGGTGTTGGGGAAGAGGAGGCTGGCTTGTTCCAGCAAGGGCGCAGGGTCGGGATAGCGGGAGGAGAAGTGGCCCAGCAGCAAGCGACCGGCGCCGGCCAGTTGCGCAACGCGTGCGGCCTCGCCCGCCGTGCTGTGGAAAGTTTCGCGTGCCAGACGGGCAAACTCGTCCCCGTAAGTGGCCTCGTGGTAGAGCAAGTGCACGCCCTTCACGTACTCCGCGTGGGCGGGGCAAAAGAGCGTGTCCGTCATGTAGGCGTACGAGCGGGGGAGGGGAGGGGCCTTCGTCAAGCGCTCGTTGGCGATCACCTCTCCCTCCGGGGTCACGAAATCTTCCCCGCGTTTCAGGCGATGCATGAAGGCCACGGGAACGGCGTATGCGTCGGTCATCTCCCGCAAGATGTGGCGTTCGCGCGGGCGTTCCGCGAAGAGGAAGCCACAGGCCGGGGCCTCGGGGCGATGCTTTAGCGGGAAGGCGTGCACGGTGAGCACCTTGTCCTCGTACAACAATTGCACCTCCCGCCCCAGGTGATGAAAATGTACCGGGTAGACCAGCCGGCAGCCCATCGTCCGCAACTGGAACTCGATGATCTCCTGCAAGCGCTTGTCCGCGTACACGTGCAGGCCAGCCCGGCGATTCTGTAACGAGAGGCTGGAGAGCAGGCCGATCAGCCCGAAGAAATGGTCGCCGTGGAGGTGAGAGATAAAGATGTGATTGATCTTGTTGTACGGGATTTTAAACCGGCGCAACTGCTGCTGCGTCCCTTCCCCGCAGTCAACAAGAAAATGCCGCTCCTGTACATGGAGTACCTGAGCGGCCGCGTTTCTTTGAAGTGTGGGCACGGCAGAGCCGCACCCTAATATGGTCAATTCAAACTTCACTATTCATTTTCTCTTCTGCCTCGGCAGCTTTCAGTTGATCCTTTAAAGCGGCCAACTCGGTGATGTCGCCCAGCGTGGTCTTCTCCAACTTCTCCTTCACCTTCTTCACGGCCTTCTTGGTGGCGTTCGCGTCGTCGCTTCTCTTGGCTTTATCAACGGATTTCTGCTCGTCCTCGAAGATGCGCGAGTGGGAAAGGATGATCCGCTTGGCGCCCTTGTTAAACTCGATCACCTTGAAGGGCAATTTCTCCTCCACTTTCGCCTGCGAGCCGTCTTCCTTCACCAGGTGACGCGGGGTGGCGAAACCTTCCACGCCATAAGGCAAGGCGATCACGGCGCCCTTGTCAAACATCTCGGTGATGGTGCCCTCGTGGATGGAATCCAGCGTGAAGATGGTCTCGAAGACATCCCACGGGTTCTCTTCCAGTTGCTTGTGACCCAAGCTCAACCTCCGGTTGTCCTTGTCGATTTCCAGCACGATGACCTCGATCTCGGCGCCCACTTGCGTGAACTCCGCCGGGTGTTTCACCTTCTTCGTCCACGAGAGGTCGGAGATGTGGATCAACCCGTCAACCCCTTCCTCGATCTCCACGAACACGCCGAAGTTGGTAAAGTTACGCACGGTAGCCTTGTGCTTGCTGCCCACGCCGTACTTCTCCTCGATGTTCTGCCACGGGTCCGGTTTCAATTGCTTGATTCCGAGCGACATTTTGCGCTCGTCCCGGTCTAGGGTCAGCACGACGGACTCCACCTCGTCACCCACTTTCATGAATTCTTGCGCGGAACGCAAGTGCTGTGACCACGACATTTCGGACACGTGGATCAAGCCCTCCACGCCCGTGGCGATCTCCACGAAGGCGCCATAATCGGCCATCACCACGACTTTCCCCTTCACCTTGTCGCCAACCCTCAGCTCGTTGCTCAGGGCGTCCCACGGGTGTGGCGTCAGTTGCTTCAAACCCAGTGCGATTCGCTTCTTCTCGTCGTCGAAATCGAGGATCACCACGTTCAACTTTTGGTCTAATTCCACGACCTCCTCCGGGTGATTGACGCGTCCCCACGACAGGTCGGTGATGTGGATCAAGCCGTCCACGCCTCCCAGGTCGATAAAGACCCCGTAAGAGGTGATATTCTTGACGGTACCTTCCAGCACCTGTCCTTTTTCCAGTTTCGAGATAATCTCTTTCTTCTGTTGTTCCAGCTCGGCCTCGATCAGGGCCTTGTGAGAGACGACCACGTTCTTGAACTCTTGATTGATTTTCACCACCTTGAATTCCATGGTCTTGCCCACGTAAATATCGTAGTCGCGAATCGGCTTCACGTCGATCTGCGAACCGGGCAAGAAGGCCTCGATGCCAAACACGTCCACGATCATGCCGCCTTTCGTGCGACATTTCACGAAGCCCTTGATGATCTCGTCTTTTTCCAGCGCCGTGTTCACGCGATCCCAGCTTTGCAGCGCCCTCGCTTTCTTGTGGGAAAGGGCCAGTTGTCCCTTTTTGTCTTCCTGCGTTTCGATGTATACCTCGACCGTATCGCCGACTTTCAGCTCCGGGTTATAGCGGAACTCGTTCAGCGAGAGGATACCGTCCGACTTAAAGCCGATATTCACGACAACCTCCCTCTTGTTCATCGAGATCACGCGGCCGAGTACCACCTCTTTTTCTCCCACGGACGTGAGCGTTTCGGCATACTGCGCCTCGAGGCTCTCGCGTTCCGCCGAGGGGATAACCTCGTCGTTGGCATAAGCGTGCCAGTCGAAATCGTCATCCGACTCCGCCGTTGTTACCGACGCGGGTTTCTTCGCCTTTTTCTCGATTTTGACTTTAGCCGGTTTTTCAGCGACCGCTTCTACCTCCGCCACGACTTCCGGCTGCACTTCCTCTTGTGCGACTGCTACTTCTGCTTCAGGCGCCACGACCTCCGGTTGTACTTCCTCTTGTGCGACTGCTACTTCTGCTTCAGCGACTACAATCGGCTGTACTTCTTCTTGCACAACTGCTACTTGTGCTTCTTGTTCCTCTTGCACGGCTTCTGCCTGTGCTTGTTGTTCCTCCTGCTTCTCTTCAACGCCCTCCAACTGTTCGTTTACTAATTCTTCTGCCATAAAATCTACTTGTTTTTAATTTAATAAGTTAGACATTATCTTTATGATACGCCGCGAAGGTAAACATAAATCTCCACACCACCATGTTTTTCCCTCGTATTCCTAAATTAACGTGCAAATATTTTTCGCTACTCGACTACTCCTCCTACGCCCCGAAGTCATCAAAGAGGATGTTCTCGCCCGCCACCCCGAGGTTGTCGAGCATCTTGACCACGGCGGCGTTCATCAGCGGGGGGCCGCAGATGTAGTATTCCACGTCCTCGGGGGCCTCGTGGGCTTTCAGGTAGTTGTCGAAGATCACCCGGTGGATGAAGCCGGTGGGGCCGTTCCAGCGGTCCTCGGGTAGCGGCTCTGAGAGGGCCAGACACCACGTGAAGTTGGGAAACGCGCGGGCGATGGCGTCAAATTCCTCGCGGTAGAATACCTCTTTCATCGATCGCGCGCCGTACCAGAAGGTGACCTTTCGCCCGGTCTTCAGGGTTTTGAAGAGGTGGAAGATGTGCGAGCGCATGGGCGCCATGCCGGCGCCGCCGCCGATGAACATCATCTCGTTGCCAGTGTCCTTCAGGAAAAATTCCCCGTAGGGGCCGGAGAGGTTGACCTTGTCCCCCGGCACGCGCGAGAAGAGGTAGGAGGAGCAGACGCCGGGGTTCACGCGCGCGAAACCGCCGGTGGCCTTGTCGAGGGGGGGCGTGGCGACGCGGATGTTTAGCATGACGATGTTCCCCTCCGCCGGGTGGTTGGCCATCGAGTAGGCGCGGTAGGTCTCTCCCGGGTTCACCATTTTCAGGTCGAACATCTTCATCCGCTCCCAGTCGTCGCGGTAGGGCGGTTCGACGCGGATCTCCTTGAAGTCTACCGTGATCCCGGGCACGTCGATTTGAATATATCCCCCTGACTTGAATTTCAGGGTCTCGCCTTCCGGCAGCTTGACCACGAACTCCTTGATGAAAGTGGCCACGTTGCGGTTGGAGATCACCTCGCACTCCCATTTTTTGATGCCGAGCACCTCTTCCGGGACGGTCATGTCGAGGTTTTCCTTGACCTTTACCTGACAGGCCAGCCGCCAGTGGTCGTGGCGCTGTCGGTAGGTGAAGAAGCCGGTCTCGGTGGGCAGGATGCTCCCCGCGCCCGCCGTCACCCGGCAGCGACACATGCCGCAACTGCCCTTCCCGCCGCAGGCCGAGGGGAGGAATATCTTGTTCGCCCCCAGCGTGGCGAGCAACGTGGAGCCGGGCGAGGCGGCCAGCACGCTCCTCCCGGCGTTGATGTCTATCTTTACCTCCCCGCGGGGCGTTAGCTTGCCCTTCGCGAAGAGTAACATGCCCACCAGCGCGAGGATGATGGACAGGAATACCGCGGTGGCCGTGATGATCAGTGTAATATCCATGGGTATTGTCGGTTATCGTGTTGTTTACAGGCTAATGCCGAGGAAGCTCATGAACGAGATGGCCATTAGCCCCGTGATGATGAAGGTGATGCCCACGCCGCGCAACGGGGCGGGGACGTTGGAGTAGGCCAGCTTCTCCCGGATGGCGGCGATGCCGATGATGGCCAGCAGCCAGCCGACGCCCGACCCGAGGCCGAAGGCCGTCGCCTCGCCCACGCTCGCGTAGTCCCGCTCCTGCATGAAGAGGGAGGCCCCCATGATCGCGCAGTTGACGGCGATCAGCGGGAGGAAGATGCCCAGCTGGTTATACAGCGCGGGCGTGAATTTCTCCACGATCATCTCCAGCAGTTGCACGACGGCCGCCACGATGGCGATGAAGATGATGAAGCTCAGGTAGCCCAGGTCGATGCCCGCCGCCCGGTCGCCCAGCAACCACGTCAACGCCGCGGGTTTTAACAGGAAGTTGTCGACGAGGTAGTTGACGGGTACCGTGATGACCAGCACGAACGCCACCGCCACGCCCAGCCCGGCGGAGGTCTTGACCGTTTTCGACACGGCCAAGTAGGAACACATCCCCAGAAAGTAGGCGAAGATCATGTTGTCGATGAAGGTCGAGCGGACGAAAATGTTTACCAGATTTTCCACGTGTATCTATGTTTATTGTTGTTCGATCAGGTCTTTGTTCTTGGCGCGGTGTACCCAGATGACGATGCCCACGAGGATCAGCGCCATCGGGGGGAGGATCATCAGCCCGTTGTTCGAGTATCCCCAGCGGTAGAAGAGGTCCGGGATGACGGGCACCCCGAACAGCGTGCCCGAGCCGAGCAACTCCCGGAAGAACGCGACGATCAGCAGGATCAACGCGTATCCCAGCCCGTTGCCGATCCCGTCGAGCAGGGAGGGCCACGGCCGGTTGGCCAGCGCGAAGGCCTCGATGCGCCCCATGATGATGCAGTTGGTGATGATCAGGCCCACGAACACGGAGAGCTGCTTGCTCACGTCGTACGCGAAGGCTTTTAACAACTGGTCGATGATGATGACCAGCATGGAGACGATCACGAGTTGCACGATGATGCGCACGCGCGTGGGGACGATGTCGCGGATCAACGAGAGCAGCACGCTCGAGAGTGCGGTCACGACGGTCACGGAAATCCCCATGACGAGGGCCGGTTCCATCTTGGCCGTCACGGCAAGGGCGGAACAGATCCCCAGTATCTGGACGAGAATGGCGTTGTTCTTGCTCAACGGGCCGAGCAACAGTTGCCCGTTTTTGGATGAAAATAGGGTCATGGCAAGGTTTGTCTTAAAAATGATTCGTAACAGGTTAAGTTGTCCAGGAGCATCGCCTCGACCCCCTTGGAGGTGATGGTGCCGCCGGAAATGGCGTCCACCTCGTGCGGGCCGGCGGCCTTGCCCCCTTTTTCCACGCGCACGGCGACGAGCTTGTCGCCCTCGAAGATCTGCTTCCCGTCAAATTGAGAGCGGAACTCTTCGTGCGTGATCTCGGCGCCCAGCCCGGGGGTCTCCCCCTTGTGGTCGAAGACGGCCCCGAAGATCGTGTTTTTATCCTCGTTCAGCGAGACGTAGCCCCACAGTGGCCCCCATAAACCGGTGCCCCGCGTGGGAAAAATGTACTTGGTCTCCCCGTTGACCCGCGCGATGAAGACGGGTAGCAGGCGTTCTGCCGGGGCTTTTTTCATCTCCTTGCCCATGTCGATGGCGAACGCGTCGCCCGCGACCTCTTCCCCGCGGGAGTTGACGACGATCTGGCGCGTGATATAGGTGTCAAACGCCCCCGCGGAAGCCTCCCGGGAGACGTTCACCTTCACGGAACTCAGGATGTTCTGCCGTTTTTCGTTCTCGACGTTCGCGTTTTGCCGGGGCTGCAGCCCGGTGGAGACGAGCGTCAGCACGATGGCCACGACGAGCACCATCACCACGGAAAAGAGAAACGTGTATCTATTTCCTTCTTTATTCATGTCTTCTATTTTAACAGGTTAATCACGACCGCGCGAGCCGCCCCCTTTTGACTCTCCGGCTGATGTTTCGTTGCACCACGCACCAGTCGATCAGCGGCGCGAACGTGTTCATCAGCAGGATGGCCAGCATCATGCCTTCCGGGTAGCCGGGGTTGAGCGCGCGGATCAAGATGGCGAAAACGCCGATGAGGAAACCGTAGATCCATTTCCCCTTCTCGGTCTGCGCGGCGGTCACGGGATCCGTGGCCATGAACACGGCCCCGAAGGCAAAGCCTCCCGCGAGGAGGTGTTGCAGGACGGTCACGTGGCTGTAAGGGTTGGTCGGCGGCAGCGTGCATTGCAGCAGCAGGGCCATGCCCGCGCCGCCCAGCAGGACGGACAGCATGATTTTCCAGCTACCGATACCCGTGGCGACGAGCAAGATCGCGCCGAGCAGGATGCAGAACACGGAGGTCTCCCCGATGGATCCCGGGATCAGTCCCCAGAACATCGTCCCCGCGTCGTGCGTCAAGGGCAACCCTTGATAGGCTTCGGCCAGCGGCGTGGCTTGCGACACGCCGTCGGGCAACCCGGCCACCCACACCTGATCGCCGCTCATGCGCGACGGGTAGGAGAAAAAGAAAAAGGCGCGCGCCAGCAAGGCGGGATTCCAGATGTTCATGCCGGTGCCCCCGAAGATCTCCTTGCCGATGATCACGGCAAAGGCGGTGGCGAGGGCCACCATCCATAACGGGGCCGTCACCGGCAGCACCATCGGGATCAACAACCCGGACACGAGGAACCCCTCGTTGATCTCGTGCCCGCGCATCTGCGCGGAGGCGAATTCGATGCCCAGCCCCACCACGTACGAGACGACCAGCATGGGCAACACCCGCCAGAACCCGTAGAGGAAGTGCGACCAAAAACCGGCCTCCCCCCCCGCGAGGTGGAAGTGCTGGTAGCCGACGTTGTACATCCCGAACAGCAGCGCGGGCACGAGCGCCAGCACCACGACGCTCATCGTCCGTTTCAAGTCGACGGCGTCGCGCACGGCGCACCCCGAACGCGTCGTGCGGTCGGGAACGAAGAGAAAAGACTCGAAACCGGTGAAGACGGAGTGCAACTTGTAGAATTTGCCCCCCTTCTCGAAAGCCGGCTTGTGTTTATCCAAAAAATCGCGTAAAAATTTCATCTTCTCGATACTATATTATATCAACTCTTTCATCATGATCTCGATCCCCCGGTCCACGATCTCCTGCACCGGGATCTTCGAGGTGCAGACGAACTCGCACAGCGCCAAGTCCTCCGGGGCCACCTCGTAGATGCCTAACTGCTCCATCTTTTCCAGATCCCCGGCAAGGATCGCCTTCAGCAGGTAGACGGGGAAGATATCCACGGGAAGCACCCGCTCGTACTGGCCGCTTATCACGAAGGCCCGTCGTTCGCCGTGATAGTTGGTGTCCAGCCGGTACCTCTTCTTCGGGCGGAGGAACGAGGGGAAGGCGTGCGACATGGAGAATTTATGGAAACCGGGCGTCGCCCACCCCAAAAACTCGTGACGGTCGCCCTCCGGGATCACCGTGATCATGGTATGGTAAAAGCCCAGGAAGGAGTCCGGGTCGACGCTCTCCCCGGTAAGGACGTTCCCGGAAAGGAGGCGTTGATGCCCCCGGTCGCGCAACTTGCCGCTCACGATACTCCCGACGCGTGCCCCGACAAGCGTCTCGTGGCAGGCGGGGGCCGCGACCTCCGACCCGACCAGCGCGACGGTCCTCCTCAGGTCCACCCGCCCGCTCAGGAAAAAGCGACCGATCAGCGCCACGTCCGGCAGGCTCACCACCCACGCCAGCTCCCCCTTGTTGAGGGGGTCGAGGTGGTGTATCTGCACGCCGACGTTACCCGCCGGGTGGGGGCCGGAAAAGTAGTTTATCGTCACGCCGCGCAGGGCGTCGAACAGGGGCGAGCGAGTTTCCCCCGCCCGCGCGTTCAGGCTCACCGGCACCGGGGACAGCTTGTTCAACGCGTCGAAACCCGCCTGCAGCGCCCGCGCTTCATCCTTCAGGAGCGTCTGGTAGTCCGGGGCCAGCGGGCTGGAATCGAACGCGGAGACAAAGATTCCCTTGGGCCGGGTGGCCGGGTCGGCGATCATGTCGAACGGGCGTTGCTTGATCATCGGCCACAAGCCGCTCTCGAGGAGTCGTTCGACGACAATCCCCGCGGACAACGCGCCGGGAGCGGGGAGGTCAAATGTTTTATACGTGATCTGCTCCCCGGCCTTCACGACCACCGCGAGGATCTTCCGCTTCTCTCCCCGCCGTATGGCCTCCACCACGCCGCTCACCGGCGAGGTGAACTTGATCGCGGGCCTGTACTTGTCCGCGAACAAGGGATCGCCCGCCCTGACCGCATCGCCCACCTTGACCTCTAACCTGGGCGCGAGCGCCCGGAAATCGGTCGGTTTGATCGCGTAATAGTCGCACGACACGGGGAATACCTTCCCCGCGTCCGCTTCCCCTTCCAACTTGATATCAAGGCCTTGTTTTAGTTTGATTACCTTAGACATGTCATCATATTTTGTAAACGACTCGATAGTATTATCCGGCGCTAAAGTACGGCTTTTTCATGATAAAAACGAACGCGTCGCCCGCCTAAAATAAAAGGCACGGGTTTTGTAATAAAAGATGGCATGTTATTTGTTATATATCTTTAAATTCTTATTAAAGAACTACAAGTACAAGTCCATGAAACGATACTTATTTTTCTGTTTGGTATTCACCTTGTTTTTCTCCTGCAAGCCCAGGATTGACACGCCTTTTCCCGGGATGAAATGGGTGATGGAAAAGATAAAAAGTCAAGGGATAAAAGCGAAAGAAGATATACGCGGGGTTTTTATCGTGTTCGACGACAGCACCCGCGTCGTGCGGGGCCGGGCGGGATGCAACACCTTTTTCGCCACGTATTGTAGGAACGAGAAGCAGGAGCTATCCTTTTCAGACGTGAACGCGACCAAGACCACCTGCCCGGAAATGTACGTGGAAGCCATATTCTTCAAGGTATTGGAGGAGACCAACAACTACACCCTTCGACACAATAAACTGCACCTGCGGCGAGACAACGAGACGCTCGCCGTCTTCTATTCCGATTGCGCGCGTTAGCCGCGCGCCCTCCCCCTGACCGAGGAAGCCTCGTCTCCTTTACATAACCTGAATTCGGGATAAAAGTAGCCCGTTAGGGCTTACATTTTTTAATTATGAATTATGAATTATGAATTATGGGGGGGCAATATCAATAGAAATCGACAAGCATATTGGTTGTTGCCCGTAGGGCATCCATATCAAGTGGTTAGTGGTTAGTGGTTAACGGTTAGTGGTTAAGCTTGGCGAAAAGGGCTGAAGGCCCGTCAAGCAATAGCGTGGGGCGTTGCCCAGTCGTGGTCGGAAGATTCTTACTATTTGATAATCAACATGTGTTTTTACGTGCCCGATTTGAATTTCGATTATTGAGTAGTTATTAACAATTTTCCTCTTTGACTGTTAGTAACTTTTTGTAGGTCAATAATATAACCGTGTTTCTTGATTTTAT
>JAISAV010000033.1 GCA_031266545.1 Odoribacteraceae bacterium
GTTTCACGACCAGTTCGCGGGTGCCCGCGGGGTTGTCGATCACGCCCGTCGAGACCGACACCGGCGCGCGATCGCTCGTCTCGCCGACGGGGATGGCGGCGATTTTCTGCCGCGCTTCCTTGGCGTGGTAGTCGTTGACGCCCGGCTCGCGGCTGTTGACGAGCCAGACCCAGCCGCCCGACTCGGTGAAGAAGAGGCGGGACTTGTTCTCCTTGTACCACGTGCGCCATTCCTTCGCCGTCGGGAAGTCGACGAGCGTGTAGCGGGCGAGGACGCGCCGGGCCTTGTCGACCTCGCGTCCCTCCTCCAGCAACCGTATGGCGGCGTCGAGGAGCCGGAGGTCGTTGTTCGGGATACCGAGGCTCTTGGCGTCCTCGTCGAGCACGACGCCGTAGCCCTCGCCGTAGAAGTAGTCGCGGTTAGCGTCGTAGAAGGCGATGTAGGCGGTCGTGTCGGTACCGAAGCGGGAGAAATAACCCCTCTGGTAGCGTTTGAGGTACTCCTCGAAGGAGAGGGAGAAGGGGGCCTGCTTTATGTTCAATATCTGCGCGTCGTACTCGGAGAGTTTCTCACCCTTGTCGGCCCTCTCTTTAATCTTTTGCTGCATGCGCTCGATCTCCCGGCGGGCGGCCGCGTCCGCTTCCTGCAGGGTTTCGTAGCCCTTCCGTGAGGCGAGAAACTTCAGTTCCTTGAGGTGGCCGCGCGTGGCGATGCCCTCATCGTACTTGCGGGCGATGGGGCCTTGCCCGGCGAAGCGCGAGATGTAGACGATGGCGTTGGCGAGGACGGCTTTCGCCTCGTCAGTCAAGTAGGCGGGCGACGCGGCGAAGCCCCAGAGGAAGAAGTTGCCGTGCCTGCCGATGGCCACGGCGTCCAGCGACTTGGAGGAGACGCCGCCGGAGATGATCTCGGCGTCGGGGGAGTCCTCGAAGCCCCAGGCGCGGGAGACCATGCCGGTGGGGAAGTTGTCGTCGGTGCTATAGCCCTTGGTCTGCACCTGCCACATGGGGATGGATCCGGGGATGGGGCCATCGGTGAGGTAGGGATAGTGGAAGGCGCTCTCCGGTGTCGGCTTCATTCGCGTGGTCAGCTTCACGGGGAAGGGGCCTTTGAAGATGGCGTGTCCCGCGCGGATACCGTGAGCGTCGGCGTCGAGGCAGAGGCAATACCAGTCGAGTTTGAGGCCGATGGCCCGCCCGAGTTCCGGCGCTCGCTCGCCGACGAGGAGCATGGGACGGTCGAAGTCTTCCGCCAGGTAGGTGGCGTTGATGTAGCGGGCGGGTTGCCCGTTGGCGTCATACTCCATCGAGGCGGGTTTCAACTGCGGCGGGGTGCCGTCCATGACGGTGACGTCGTGGCGGGAGGACATCTCCTGCTTGTAGTCGGCGGCGGCGACGACGGTGACGGGGGTGAAGTACTCCTTCAGCATGGTCTCGAAGGCCACCGCGCGCGCGCGGACGTGCTGCTGGTGGTTGGCCGCGTCTGTCTTCGTCCAGTCGGAGGCGCCACTGACGTAGAGGATGGAGAGGTTGCTCTTTTTAACGGGGGTGGCGGCACACAAGGCGAACAGTGCCACGAGCATTCCCGCGTAAAGTAATCGTTTCATTTTCGTTGTATTTATTTGATCGTTATTCATGTACCGGTACGGGTGGCGAGGGGAAATGTCACGGGCAGGGGCAAGACATGCCTTGCCCCCGCGGCGGGACTTTCAATACTTGTCGCCGAAGCGGTTGCCGTAAAGCTCGATGAGCTTGCGGTCCATCCGCGAGACGCGCAGGTCGCGGTCGACGATGACGCCATCGGGGCTGATCAGCACGCAGGTGGGGACGGCGTGGACGTTGTAGATATCGCTCGTCCTGCTTTCACCGCGGGCTTTCTTCTCGTCGAGGAGTTGCGGCCAGGGCACCCGCGTCTGTTCCAACGCTCGTCGCCAATCAGCCTCGCGATCGTCAATCGAGATGCTGATGACGTTGAAGCCGGCGGGATGGTACAACTCGTAAGCGTCCTTCAGGTGAGGGATCTCGAGCACGCAGGGGCCACACCACGACGCCCAGAAGTCGAGCAGCAGGTACCTCCCCTTCCCCGCGTGGTCGGACACCCTGACCGGGTTGCCGTCCGCGTCCTTCAGCGTGAAGTCCACGAACCGCGCGCCGACGGCCGTCCGCTTCACCTTGTTGACCTTGTCGGCCACGTGCTTGTAGTACGCCGTCGCTTTTACCCCCGGGGTGAAGGAGGCGAGGATCTCGTCCAGCTCGGTAACGGTAAAAGGTTCCGCGTTCTCTTGGAAAACGAAGAGGCCGATGGCGTTGTCCTTGTTCCGCGCGATGAATCGCTTCAGTCTCGCGTCATGGATTTTCGTGACGGTTTCCAGCTTTTCCAGCGCCGTGACGCCCTCGGAAATTCTCTTACCCGCGCTGTACTTACCCTTGCCGTACTTGTAGTCGTAGTAGTCCATGTAGACCTCCATGTACTCGTGGAGCGCGCGAGCTTTCTCTGCCTTGTACTCCATGTAGAGGTCGTGCAGCCGCGAGGGGGTGACGCGCACCGCGGAGTAGTCGACGCGCCCGGCGA
>JAISAV010000173.1 GCA_031266545.1 Odoribacteraceae bacterium
CGAGCCATGACGGCGCGGGCGATCTCCATGAAAGACGAGAGGCGTTGCTCGACAAAACCGCTCGCCCCGCCCCACGCGAACGAGGGGACAAAATTCCGGGGAAAGCCGCTCCCGTGGAGGTTTGCCGAAACGCCCACCACGGTACCGGTGTTGATCATCATGTTGATCCCCAATTTCGAGTGGTCGCCCATGATCAACCCGCAGAATTGCAGGCCGGTCGGCCGGAAGCGCTCGCTCGCGTAGTCCCACAGCCTCACCTCGTCGTACGAATTTTTCAGGTTCGAGACGGAAGTCCCCGCCCCGATGTTGCACCACTGCCCGATCACCGAGTGCCCGAGGAAACCGTCGTGCGCCTTGCTGGAATAGCGCGAAAGGACAACGTTCTCCACCTCCCCGCCGCATTTGCAGTACGGCCCCACGGTGGTCGCCCCGTACGCCCGCGTGCCCATCTTCAGCACGGCATGCTCGCACAAGGCAAGCGGGCCGCGGATCAGCGTCCCCTCCATCACCTCCGTCCCGCGCCCGAGGTAGACCGGCCCCTCCTCCGTGTTGATCACGCAGTCGCGCGCCACCGCCCCCTCCTCCGCGAAGAGCGGGAAACGGCCGCTCACCCGCGCCGACTTGTCGAGCGGCGCGCCGGTTCGCCCGGCAGTCAGCAGCGCGAAATCCCGCGCCAGCTCTCGCCCGTTGTATTCAAAAATCTGGTAGGGGTACTCTATCTTGGTGATCTCCTGCCCGTATTCCCGTCGCGCGTATCCTCCCGGCGGCCCGTCATACCCCTCCGCGGCCTCTCCCGCCCGCTCGCGAAAAGCGATCACCACCTCCCCGGTGCGCAATAGCTCCCCGGCTCGCAGTTGCGCCACCTCCTTGCAGAGATCGTCGGTCGGGCAAATCGAGCCGTTTATCCACAGCCGGTAAGGGGCGGGCCGCGCGGGGAATTTCTCCCGGAGGCAGGGGCGCGTCCCGGGCGAGGCGACCTCTCCCAGCCTTCTCTCCCATTTCTCCCCCAGCGTCAGGATGCCCACCCGGAGGTCGGCCACCGGTCGGGTGAGCGTGAGCGGGCGCAACGTTTTCCAACTCGTGTCGTCAAATAGAATCATACGCGTGTATCTTGATCAACCGGGCGGCAAAATTAACAAATACCCCGTGAATCGAGCGCCCGAGCGCCCGAAAAAATCTTTGGCACAAGAATTGCCCATGCAGGGGCGCCTCCTCCCGCGCGAGGATTATTGACAAAATGGCAGGAAATTTATTATAAACACGAGAAATATATGATCATGGATGATTTATTAAAAGATATCGTTATAGAGGGGATGCCCGATGACAGTCACGAGTTTCTACCCTTGCTCAGGGAAGAACCGGGGCGACCGGTAGAGCCGAACCCCTTCCCCGACACGTTGCCGATATTACCACTGCGCAACACGGTGCTCTTCCCCGGGGTGATTATCCCCATTAACATCGGCAGGGAGAAGTCGTTGCGCCTCGTCAAGGACGCCTACAAGCAAGGCTCCCTGATCGGCGTCGTCGCCCAGCGCGACACGCGGACGGAGAACCCGGCGCAGGAAGACCTCTACTCGACGGGCACGCTCGCCTCCGTGCTGAAGCTCTTGGAAATGCCTGACAAAACGACCACCGCGATCCTGCAGGGGAAGCGGCGCTTCTTCCTCGACGACATCCTCTACGACGAGCCTTACCACGTGGGAAAGATCACGCCAAAGCTCGAGGAGCGGGCGCCCGCGGACGACGAGGAGTACGACGCCATCACCGAGTCGCTCAAGGAGATCACCTTGAAGATCATCAACTTTTCCGGGAACATGCCCGACAGCATCGGCATGATGGCGATCAAGAACATCGAGAGCATGTTCTTCCTGATCAACTTCATCTCCTCGAGCACCGACATCGACTACCGCGGCAAGCAGGAGTTGCTGGAAATCGACCACCTGAAGGAGCGCGCCATCAAGCTGCTGGAATTACTCAACCGGCAGGTGAGCATCCTCGCGCTGAAACAGGACATCCAGCAGAAGGTGAAGGTTGACATCGACAAGCAACAGCGGGAATTTTTCCTGCACCAGCAGATGAAGACCATCCAAAACGAGCTGGGAGGCAACCCCATGGACGAGGACATGCGCGAGCTGGAAGAGAGCGCCCGGAAGAAAAAGTGGGGCAAGCAGGTGAACGACATATTCCAGAAGGAGCTGGCGAAACTCGGCCGCCAGAACCCCTCCGCCCCCGACTACGCGGTGCAGTTCAACTACCTGAAAGAGCTGATCGACCTGCCCTGGAAGCACTACTCCAAGGACAACCTCGACCTCGAGCGGGCCGCCCGGATACTCGACGAGGACCACTACGGCCTCGAGAAGGTAAAAGAGCGCGTCCTCGAGTACCTCGCCGTGCTGAAGCTGAAGGGCAACATGAAATCCCCGATCCTGTGCCTCTACGGCCCTCCCGGCGTGGGGAAGACCTCGCTGGGCAAGTCCGTGGCCAGGGCGCTAAACCGGGAATTCGCGCGCGTATCCCTCGGCGGCCTGCACGACGAGTCGGAGATACGGGGCCACCGGCGCACCTACATCGGGGCCATGCCGGGGCGCATCATCCAGAACATCAAGAAGGCGGGCACCTCCAACCCGGTCTTCATCCTCGACGAGATCGACAAGGTGAAGCAAGACTTCCACGGCGACCCGCAGTCGGCCCTCCTCGAGGTGCTCGACCCGGAGCAGAACGCGACCTTCCACGACAATTACCTCGACGTCGACTACGACCTCTCGCGCGTGATGTTCATCGCCACCGCCAACGACCTCTCCACCATCGCCGCCCCCCTGCGCGACCGCATGGAGATGATCGAGATGAGCGGCTACCTGCTGGAAGAGAAGCGGGAGATCGCCAAGCGCCACCTCATCCCGAAGCAACTGGAAAACCACGGCCTGAACGAGGGGCAGGTGACCTTCGACGACGAGATCCTCGCGCACGTCATCGACAAGTACACCCGCGAGTCCGGCGTGCGCGGCCTGGACAAGGTCCTCGCCAAGATCGCGCGCCGGGTGGCGAAGCGCGTGGCCCTTGACCCCGCGTACAGCGTCGCCATGACGGTGGAGGTCGCGCGCGAGTTTCTCGGCACGCCCCCCTTCTCCCGCGAGGAGTACCGGGGGAACGACCACCCGGGCGTCGTCACCGGGCTGGCGTGGACGGCCGCCGGGGGGGAGATCCTCTACGTGGAATCGAGCATCAGCAAGGGAAAGGGCGCGCTCACCATGACCGGCAACCTCGGCGACGTGATGAAAGAATCGGCCACCCTCGCGCTCGAATACCTGAAGGCGCGCGCCGGGGAACTGGGGATCAGCGCGCGGAGCATCGAGGAGCACGACATCCACGTCCACGTCCCGGCGGGCGCCGTGCCCAAGGACGGCCCCTCGGCGGGCGTCACGATGGTCACGTCGCTGGCCTCCTCCCTGTCTGGCCGCGTGGTGAAGCAGTCGCTGGCCATGACCGGCGAGATCACGCTCCGCGGCAAGGTGCTCCCCGTCGGCGGCATCCGCGAGAAGATACTGGCCGCCAAGCGGGCCGGCATCCGGGAGATCATCCTCTGCGAGGAAAACCGCGAGGACGTCGACGAGATCAAGCCCGCGTACGTCGAGGGCATCCGCTTCCACTTCGTGACGACCATCCGGGAGGTGCTCGCGATCGCCCTCCCGTGACGTTACGGCTCGTCCAGCCCCCGCGTCAGGGACTTCACCAGCCTGTACTTGCTAAAAAACTCGCGTAACACCACCCGCGCCACCGTGTAGACCGGGATGGCGAGGATCATCCCCGCGATGCCCGCCACGTTACCGGCGATCAGGATCACGAGGAATATCTCCAGCGGGTGGGCGTGCACGCTGCTCCCGTAGATCAAGGGCTGTAGCACCACGTTGTCGATCACCTGCGTGACGATCATCACGCCCCCCGTGTACGCCAGCACCGGCAGCATCCCCGCGTAGAAATCCACCTCGACGTGCGTGGCCACCCCCACGCACAGGCCGAAGATCACCCCGATGATCGGGCCGATGTAAGGGATCACGTTGAGCACCCCCGCCACCAGCCCGACCAGCACGGCGTGGTTAAAACCCGTGCCGATGACGGACAGCCCGATGGTGTTCAACGTCATCACGATCACCACCTCGAGGAAGATCCCGACGAAGTAACGCACCAGCAGGCGCCGGATCGAGTCGATGGCCTTCCGCACCCCCTCCTCGTGACGCGCGGGCAGCGCCGCCAGCAGCGCGCGCGTGAAAAGCTGGCTGTCCTTCAAGAAAAAGAACGAGATAAACGTGACGGCGAAGAGGAAAACGGCGATCCCCCCCACCGTGTTGGCCAGCGACCCGAATAGCCCCTTGATGCTGCCCATGTCCAGCAGCGCGCCCATCGACTCGCCGAGCAACGCCCGGATATCCTGCCCGGGATCGATAAAGCCAAACCCCTTCAACCACCCGTCCAGCGCCGCGAGCGGTTCCTCGAGGCGCGACACCACGCTGCTCGCGTTGATGTCGCCCAGCACCTTGAACTCGCCGGAGACCAGCGGGATCACGGTGACGAAAAAGAGGACGAACACCGCCCATATACACCCCAGCGTGACGCCCGCCCGCGCCGCGCACGACAAGCGATGACCCCGGAAGGCGACGCGCCCCAGCAAATCGTTCACCGGGCGTCCCAAAAACGAGATCACCACCGCCACCAGCACGTAGGCGATGACCGTCGAGAAGTACCAGCACAGGAAACCGGTAACCCCCAGCATCAACCCGCCGACAATATACTTGCCTGATTCTCTCATATCCTTTAAAATTTTCCCAAAAGTAGGTAAAAAAAAGAGTCCCGGCAAATCGACGGGCGCCGCCCGATGCCGTCAACTTAAGCGTGAAATACAGGTTCGTCATTGCGAAGGCGAAGCCTGAAGCAATCCATAGTGCTTGTTTTTAGCTGGATTGCTTCGCTTCGCTCGCAATGACGGGAAGCGGGTTTTTTCTTAAGTTGACGGCATCGGGATCCACGGCCCCCGGTCTACCGCTTGAAGGCGGCGCGCGCCCGGTAGCCGTAGCAGGTGATCACGAGGAAGCAGAACAGGGGGAGGATAAACGAGGCGTTCTCCGCCGGCATCCCCAGCAGCGTCCCGCGGTCGATCAGCGCGGCCTGCAGCGGGGGCAGCACGGAGCCACCGAGGATGGCCATGATCAGGCCCGCGGCGGCGAACTTGGCGTCGGCCCCCAGCCCCCCGAGCGCGATCCCGTAGATGGTCGGGAACATGAGCGACATGCAGGCCGACACCGCCACGAGGCAGTAGAGGCCGCGGACGTCCTGGAAGCCGATCACGCCCGCCGTCAGGCAGGCGCCGCCGACGGCCAGCGTCATCAGCAGCTTGCCCGGGGAGAAGAACTTCAGCAGGAACGTGCACGCGAAGCGGCTCGCGCAGAAGATCACCATCGCCGCGATGTTGTAGTCCTGCGACCGTATCTCGGCGGCCTGCTCGCTCATCCCCTCGTTCATGAACACCCGCGTGCCGTACTGGATGATGAACGTCCACGCCATGATCTGCACGCCCACGTAGAAGAATTGCGCGATCACCCCCTCCCGGTAGCGGGGGATGGCCAGCACGCGCCTCAAGACGTCCCGCGCGCGGCCGGGGCGTTCCTCGTCGCCCTTCCCCGGCATCCTCGCCAGCCGGACGATCGCGAGCAGCACCAGCACCGCCAGCCCCACGGCCACGTAGGGCGTGACCAGCACCTCGAGGTCGGCGGCCTTCACCGCCTCGAACTCCGCGTCGGGCAGCGCGGCGCGCCCCCCCGTGTCCAGCGGGTTCATGCGCGCCACGATGAACTGCTTGGCCGCGAACATCCCCAGCAGCGACCCCATCGGGTTGAAGGCCTGCGCGAGGTTCAGCCGTCGCGTGGCCGTCCGCTCGTCGCCCATCGACAGGATGTAGGGGTTGGCCGTCGTCTCGAGGAACGACAGCCCGCACGTCAGCACGAAGTAGGCGACGAGGAACGGGTAGTACAGCCCCGTCATGCTCGCCGGGATGAACAGCAGCGCACCCGCCGCGTAGAGCGCCAGGCCCACGATGATCCCGGACTTGTACGTGTACCGGCTGATCAGCAGCGCCGCCGGGAAGGCCATCGCGAAGTACCCGCCGTAGAAGGCCAGTTGCACCAGCGCGCCGTCCGTGACGCTCATCCGGAAGATCTTGGAGAAGGCCTTGACCATCGGGTTGGTGATGTCGTTGGCGAAGCCCCACGCGAAAAACAGGGAAGTTACCAGTATAAACGGCAGCAACAGGCGCCGCGACACGAGTCGAGAGGTTGTTCGTTTCATGATCTGTTAAGTTTTGCCCGCGAATATAGAAATTTTTATTTGTAATCAATTTTCCCTCCATTATTTGATTTTTTAAAAAATCCGCGTACCTTCGCAAACGTTGTTGATGAACTAAATCTAAATATTAATCTTATGCCGGGACAAAAAATAAGGACAAAAGAACGTGAAACTCCTCG
>JAISAV010000181.1 GCA_031266545.1 Odoribacteraceae bacterium
GGATCGCCATACCCGCCTCGTTCAACGCACTGCTTGACGCCGCGGTATCCATCTTCTTCATCAACGACTATGCGGTCATGTACGTGGCCACAGCCAACGCAATCACCCCGCTCATCTTCGCCGGTGGCGTCGTGAGTGCGGAGACGACCTACAACGTGCCCTCTGGCGAGACGTTGACGATGGCCAAGCTATTCCAAGAAGGGGTATACGCAGACCATAGGTACATATTTGACGATCCCGACTGGGCGGAACTCACCCCCCAGCCCCTCACCAACCGGGCCGTCTGCTTCGTGACGTCGACAGGGGCGTACGAGAACAACGCCTACATCATCCCGATGGTCACGAACCTTGCCTCCTCCGGCACGCTAAACACGGATGCCTCGAAGACGCTTAAGTTCACCGGTTTCGGGAAGATTCTGGACTTCACCATGCAGGGCAAATAGCGCATGGAGACACCTATCGTAAAAATCGCCCACTTGTCCCATCGCTACAGCGTGCAATGGGCCATCCGGGACATCAACTTCGAGATATACCAGAAGGGGGTACTGGGCCTGCTCGGCTCGAACGGCGCGGGAAAATCAACCACGATGAACATCATGTGCGGGGTACTCAACCAGACGGAGGGAGAGGTGTACATCGACGGCGTCAATTTCCGCGCCGACCCCATCCGGGCGAAGCTAAACATCGGCTTCCTGCCGCAGCGGCCGCCCCTGTACGCGGACCTGACCGTGGACGAATACCTCCGCTACTGCGCCGAGCTTCGTTCCGTCCCCCCGCGCGAGATACGCGAACGCGTCGAGATGGCCAAGCAAAAATGCGGCGTCACGCGCTTCAGCCGGAGAGTGATCAAATTCCTCTCCGGCGGCTACCAGCAGCGGGTGGGCATCGCTCAGGCCATCATCCACGGCCCGAAATTCGTCGTCCTCGACGAGCCGACCAACGGCCTCGACCCGAACCAGATCCTCGAGATTCGCCAGTTGATCAAGGAGATCGCCGAAGATCGTTCCGTCCTCCTCTCCACGCACATTCTCTCGGAAGTGGAGGCCACGTGCGACCACATCAAGATGATCGAGGCCGGCCATCTCGTCTTCTCGGGCACCATCGGGGAATTTAACAACTACCTCCAGCCCGACAGCCTCGTCGCCACCTTCAAGCAGCCCCCCGGCGAGGACGAGCTACGCACCATCCCCGGCATCTCCGCCGTCGAGCCGCTATCGGCCGGCGCCTTCCGCCTGCGCTTCAATGCCGACGACGACGTCACCTGCCGCGTGGTCGACCTGTCGGTGGCGCGGGGCTGGGCGCTCAGCGAGATCACCGTCGAGCGTTGCTCCTTGGACACCGTCTTCGCCCAGCTATCGGGCAAGCGCGACCAACAAACCCGAACGAACGCCTGATGAGAAAAATCCTGAAAATCGCCACCCGCGAGCTAAACACCCTTTTCTACTCCCCGGTGGCGTGGTTGATCCTCATCATCTTCGTCTTCCAGGCCTCCATGGTCTTTACCAACGTACTGAACATCATCGCCCAGCAGCAATTCGTCCGTCCGCTGTGGTACAGCGTCGCCAACGGCATCTTCACCGGCACGACGGGAACCTTCCTCCCGATGCACGGCCACCTCTACCTCTACATCCCGTTATTAACCATGGGACTAATGAGCCGCGAGTTGTCCAGCGGGACGATCAAGCTCCTCTACTCCTCGCCGGTGACCACCTTCCAGATCGTGGCGGGCAAATTCCTCTCCATGATGATCTACGGCCTGCTGCTCGTGAGCGTGTTCCTGCTGATGATGCTCTTCCTCGCGTGGCGAACGCCGCACCTGGACGCGGGCGTCGTGTGGAGCGGCATCGCCGGTACCTACCTGCTCATCATCACCTACGCGGCCATCGGCCTCTTCGTTTCCAGCCTCACCTCCTACCAGATCGTGGCGGCCGTCGGGACGCTCGCCGTGCTGGCCTTCCTCAACCACGTCAGCTCGATGTGGCAAGGCGTCGACTTCCTGCGCGACATCACCTACTGGCTCTCCCCGCGGGGACGCGCCGAAACAATGGTCAGCGGCCTCGCCCGCGGCGAAGACGTTTGTTACTTCCTGCTCGTGATCGCACTCTTCATCACGCTGGCAGCCATAAAGGTCGCCTCGGGCAAGCACCCCGTCTCGCACCTCGCCTCCATCGCCCGCTACGGCTCGGTCACCGTCGTCGTCCTGCTGGCGGGATACGTCACCTCCCTGCCCCGGCTGGGTACCTTCTTCGACGCGACCGCCATCAAGGGCAACACCCTCGCCCCCGAGAGCCAAGAGATCATGCGCCGCCTGACGGGGGGCTTGACCATCACCACCTACGTCAACCTCCTCGACAACAACCTCTACGAAGGACTCCCGGCCAACCGTAACGTCGACATCCGCCGCTTCGCCCGCCACACGCGCTTCAAGCCCGAGACACGGATGAACTACGTCTACTACTACGCCGACCCCGTCAACCCCGGCGAAAAAAGAAAAGACCCGGCCGGTACCCTCGAGAGGGCTCGCGAGCGAGCCTACCGCCTCGAACTCGACCTCGACCGGTTTCTCCCCCTCGACAAGCTCCCACCGGGCGTCGACCTCGCCCCGGAAGGCTACCACTTCACGCGCCTGCTCCAGCGCGAGAGCGGCGAGCAGAGCTTCCTCCGCATCTTCGCGGACGGGGAGAGATTCCCCCGCGAGCAAGAGATCACGACGGCCCTCAAGCGCCTCGTCATCCCCGCCCCGCACGTCGCCTTCCTCACCGGTCACGGGGAGCGAGACGCCCGCCGCGCCGGCGACAAGGATTATTACACCTTCGCCAATAGCCGCTCCTTCCGCCACTCGCTGGTGAACAGCGGCTTCGATATCATCAGCGTGACGTGCGACGACCTCCGGCGCGAGGAGATCGACATACTCGTCATCGCCGACCCGCGCGCGCCCCTTTCGCCGGGAGACCGCCAGTCCGTCGAGCGTTACGTGGAAAGCGGGGGAAACCTCGTGCTGCTCGCCGACCCGGCCGCGCGGGACAACGTCGCCCCCCTCGCCGCCGCGTGGGGCGTGCAGTTGCTGCCCGGCACGCTGGTGCAGCCTTCCCGGGACTTCGACGACGACTTCCTCGCCTGCCGCGTCACCGCCGGGGCCGCCGCCCTCAACTCCACCTTCCGCGGCATCGCGCGGCAAAATTACCTCACGATCATGCCCGGCGCCCTCGCCATGACCCACGACACGCTCCACGGCTTCCGCGTGACCCCTGTCCTCCAATCTCGCGACAGCACCTGCTGGAACGAGTTCCAGACCACCGACTTCGTCAACGAGAAGGCTACCCTCGACGACGACGAGCGACAGGGAACGTACACCACGATGCTCGCCCTCTTGCGCACCGTCGGCGACCGGGAACAGCGGATCGTCATCGCCGGAGACGCCGACTGCACCAGCAATGCCGAGCTGCTCATGCAGCGTCCCGGCCTCCGCGCCGCCAATTTCACCCTGATCACGGGCATGTTCCGCTGGCTCACCCGCAACGAGTTCCCGCTCGTGACCACGCACCCCACCCCCAAGGACACGCTGCTACGCCTCGACCGCGAGGACGTATCGCACGTCAAGATAGCATTCATGATATGCCTGCCGCTCCTCCTCGCCCTGCGCGGGGCGTGGTGCCTCGCCCGCAGGAAAAAAAGATAAACCATGAGAAAAATAATCAAAATAGCGGGCAACGAGCTACGCGCCTTTTTCTACTCGCCGGTAGCGTGGCTACTCCTCACCGTGTTCATGTTTCAGGTCTCCGTCGCCTTCACCGACCAGCTCCGGGTCGTCCTTCGCCAGCAAGCGCTGGGCGGCACTCCTATAGAGTATAGCCTGACCGCGAGACTCTTGACGGGAATGACCGGCCTCTTCACGATGATCCAGCAGAACCTCTACCTCTACATCCCGCTCCTCACGATGGGCCTCATCAGCCGCGAGAGGAGCAACGGGTCGATGCTCCTGCTCTACTCCTCGCCGGTCTCCGCCTTTCAGGTAGTCGCGGGGAAATACCTCGCCGTCATGGTCTACGGCGCCGTGATGACGGCCTCGCTCGGGCTTGTCGTCTTCTTCAGCGCGTGCGTTATCCCCGGTTTCGACCTCCCGATGGCCCTCTCCGGCCTCCTGGGCATCTATTTCTTGATCGGGGCCTACGCCGCTATCGGCCTCTTCATGTCTTGCCTCACCTCCTACCAGATCGTCGCCGCGATGGGGACGCTGGCCGCGTTGACCTGCCTCAACTTCGTCGGCAGCCTCTGGCAGGGCGTCCCCCTCGCGCGGGACATCGCGTACTGGCTCTCCATCAAGGGCCGGGCCAGCGTCTTCGCCGACGGGTTGATATGCAGCGAGGAAACGGGCTACTTCCTCCTCGTCATCCTGCTCTTTCTCGCCCTCTCGGTGATGAAGATCGAGGGACACCGGGCGAAACGGGCGAGGATCGTCACCGCCACGCGTTACACCGCGCTCGTCGCGACGGTCATCGCGCTGGGATACGTCACCTCCCGCCCCTCTCTCCTCCTCTACCGAGACATGACGGCGGGAAAGACGCAAACGCTGGCCCCCGAGAGCCGCCGCCTGCTGGAATCGATGGAAGGCGCCCTGACCATCACCGCCCACACCAACATCCTGGGGCCTAACTACACGTATGGCCTCCCCAACGCCGTCAACCGGAACGTGGCCCTCTTCAAACCCTACCTCCGCTTCAAGCCGGACATCAAGATGGACTACCTCTACTACTACCACCGGGAAGGCGAGAACACCAACCCCCGCTTCGCCGGCATGACCAACCGGGAGATCGCGGATCGATACTTAAAGACCGCCGGCGCACGCGTGAAAAAAATACTCGCGCTCGAGGAGATGGAACGCCCCGCCGAGCTTGAGGCGGAAGAATACCGCTTCTTCTGGCGACTGACGAGCGACGACGGCCGCCACACACCCCTGCGCCTTTTCCAGGACATCATCCTCGTCCCCACCGAGAACGAGATCTCCGCCGCCATCAAGCGCCTGACGTGCCAGCCCCCGCGCGTCGCCTTCGCCACCGGCCACGGGGAACGGGAAGTCGCGAGCGTCGGCGACCGCGACTACCAAGCCTTCGCCCTCCGCGCCACCTTCCGTCACGCGCTCGTCAACCAAGGTTTTGACGTCATCTCCTGCCCCGTCGACGGGGAGGGGGACATCCCCGCGGACGTGGACGTGCTGGTCATCGCCGGGAGCCGAGAATCCTTCTCCCCGGCGGCCCTCGACCAAGTCGCTCGCTTCGCGGGCCGCGGCGGCAACCTCCTCGTCCTCGGCGAGCCGGGCTATCAAGAAATACTAAACCCGGTCATCGCCCCCCTCGGCGCCCGCTTTATGGACGGGATCCTGCTGCACCCGGACGAGAACTACAGCGCCGACCTCCTCCCGTGCCTCATCACCGCGGAAGGCAGCGCACTCGTGCCCGGGCTAGAGCGGCCGCGGCGCCACGACTCGCGCATCACCCTGCCCGGGGCCGCGGGCATCACGTGGCGGAACGACAGCGGCTGGCGCATGACCCCCCTCCTCTCCTCCCCCGACTCGGGAAGCTGGCGCCACGCGCTACCGGTGGACTTGTCGCCCGGCGACACCCTCTCGCCCGGCCCCCCGGCGGGCGAGGTAGAGCAGGCCTACCCGACGGCCATCGCCCTTTCGCGCCCGGCCGGCGATCGCGAGCAACGGGCCATCATCATCGGCGATGCCGACTGCTTCAGCAACGCGGAACTGATGATGACGCGCGAGGGTATCCGCTCGGACAACTTCGCGCTGCTCACCGAGTCCTTCCGCTGGCTCTCCAACGGCGAATTTCCCGTGGACACCGCCCGACCCGACCCCGCGGACACCCGCATCGCCCTCACCCTCTCTTCCATGAAATGGGTAAAAGGGATCTTCTCGTGGCTATTCCCCTGCTGCATGCTCGCTGGCTTCCTCGTCACCCGGGTGCGACGGAAAAAGCATTGATCGCGACAGCTCCTCGATTGACGAATCACGAGTCAACATCGTCTACGCGAGGATCGAAGGGCAATAGAAGCGAAAAACCCTGCTCGAGTCGACGAGCGGCGGACAACGAGATACCCGCGCCGTGTGAAAAATAACGCCGCCAACGTTTTGAAATCCCGCAAAAATTCCGCTACTTTGTGGCAACAAAGTAAAACTAACTAATGAGTAAAAGATGGGTAGTTAACGCGGCACCTGACGAGGGAGAGATCAGCAGATTATCAGAAGAAATTCATTGTAGCCCGGTGGTGGCGAATTTATTATTGCAAAGGGAAATAAATTCCGCCGCCGGCGCGCACGACTTCTTCAGCCCCACCCTCGACATGCTGCACGACCCGTTTCTCATGAAAGATATGGACAAGGCCGTCGCCCGCCTCGAGCAAGCCATCGACGAGAAAGAAAAGGTGATGATTTACGGCGACTACGACGTGGACGGGACGACCTCCGTCGCCCTGCTGTACAAGCACTTCAAGAACAAGTTTACCGCGCCCGAGTACTACATCCCCCGGCGCTACACCGAGGGGTCGGGCATCTCCCTGCGCGCCATCGACCAGGCCGCCGGGAGCGGCATCGCGCTGATTATCGTGACCGACTGCGGGGTGAAGGCCGTGGAGCAGGTGGACTACGCCCGGGAGAAAAACGTGGACATCATCATCTGCGACCACCACACCACCGGCGATGCGCTCCCCGACGCCGTGGCCGTGCTCGACCCGCAACGCGACGACTGCGCCTACCCCTACAAGTGGCTCAGCGGCTGCGGGGTAAGTTTCAAGCTGGCGCAGGCCTACAACCTGAAACACGGCCTGCCGATGGACGACCTCTACGCGCTGCTCGACCTCGTGTGCGTGAGCATCGCCAGCGACCTCGTCCCCATCACGGGCGAGAACCGGGTGCTCGCCCACTTCGGGCTGCAACGCCTCAACGCTTGCCCCTGCCTCGGCCTGAAGATGATCGTGAAATCCGCCGGCGTGAAGGAACTTACCCTCAACGACATTGTCGTGCGCGTCGGGCCGAAGATCAACGCCGCCGGGCGCGTGGAATCGGGGAATAGCTCGGTGGAACTGCTGGTCGCCGAGGAAGAACGGGCCGCCCGCCGCGTGGCCGAAAGCCTGAACGCCTTCAACGACCGCCGCAAGAAACTGGACCACGACATCACGGAAGAGGCCCTGAAACACGTCCCCGACCCCGCGGAAAAGGCCATCGTGCTCTACAACCCGCGCTGGCACAACGGGGTGATCGGCATCGTGGCCTCGCGGCTGGCGGAGCACTACTACCGCCCGACGATGATCATCACCGAGTCCGACGGCTTCGCCATCGGTTCCGCCCGTTCCGCCGAGGGCTTCGACCTCTACGAGGCGGTCTCCCGGTGCAGCCAGTACCTCGAGAACTACGGCGGCCACAAGTACGCCGTCGGCCTCACGCTGAGGCGGGAAAACATCCCGGCCTTCCGGGCGGAATTCCTGAAAGTCGTCGGCGAGGCCATCCCCGACGCGCCACTCGCCCCCCAGATCAATATCGATGCGAGGATCAACCTCGAGGATATCTCCGTCGACCTCTACAACACGCTGCAACGCTTCGCCCCCTTCGGTCCCAGCAACAACATCCCCGTCTTCCTCACCGAGGGCGTGAGCGACTTCGACTCGCAACAGGTGGGGCGACGCAAGGAACACCTCAAGCTCGTCGTCGTCAAAGACGCGCAGCTACAAGGCCACGACGAGGCGCGCTCCCGCATCTACAACGACCGCGGCGGCATCGCTTTCGGCATGGGCGATCTGTTCGCGCGCGTCCGGCAGGGCGAGGTCTTCGACATCTGCTACACGCTCCAAAAAAACGACTTCATGGGACGGGAAAACGACATACAGATGCTCATCCGCGACATCAAATTCAAGGAGGACAACTGATGCTCTCGTTCACGTCAAGGCTGGTAGAGAAGGCGGTGGAACAATTCGCCACCTTGCCGGGCATCGGTCGCAAGACGGCGTTGCGCTTCGTGTTGCACGTCCTGCGGCAGGACAAGGCCAGCGTCGAGACCTTTCTCGCGGCCATCCGCCAGCTCAAGGAACTGATCCACGAGTGCAAGCGCTGCCACAACATCGCCGACGGGGAGACCTGCGACATCTGCGCGGACCCGCGGCGGGACGCAACCACGATCTGCGTCGTGGAAAACATCCAGGATGTGATCTCCATCGAGTCCACCGGCCAGTTCAAGGGCGTCTACCACGTGCTCGGCGGGATCATCTCCCCGATGGACGGCGTCGGCCCCGGCGACCTGCACGTCGACACGCTCCTCCAACGCGTCACCGCCCAACCCGCCCGCGAGGTGATCTTCGCGCTGGGGGCCACCATCGAGGGCGACACCACCGCCTACTACATCTACAAGAAACTCCCCCGGCGCGACGACCTCGTCGTCACCACCCTCGCCAAGGGCATCGCCGTGGGCAACGACCTCGAGTACATCGACGAGCTAACCCTCGGCCGCTCCATCGTCAACCGTATCCGCTTTAGCCTGTAGCGGGCGGTAGTGATTAACGATCAGCGGTTCATGGTCAGCGCCAAGGGTTGACGGCATTGCCTTCATCACGCGTTGCCCGATGCGGGTACGATCACGCACAACGCCCCCGCGATGACCTTCGCCCGCACGGGAGAGGTAAAGGTGCACGGGTCGCCGTCGACGTGTCCCTCCGGGCTGGCGCCGCGGATGGTGACCTCCTCGCAGGTGACGCGGCGGAAGCGGGATAGCTTGTCCACGCGGCCGGTGGCGGCGCAAAAGAGGTAGTAGGGCACCTCGTGAAGGCGCGGGCGCCGCAGGATGCAGAGGTCTAACAAGCCATCGCGCGCGGAGGCGCCGGGGGCGATGACGAAGTTGTAGCCGTACTGGGAACTGTTCGCAAGGCTGACGATAAAGCCGCGAGCGCTCCATTCCTCGTCCCCGACGCGGAACGCGTAGTCCGACTCCTTGTAAGAGAACCAGGCACGCGTCGCAGCCCACACGTAGGCGAGCAGTCCCCGCGCCTTGCCCCGGGCGAACACGTGCGCGATCGCGGCGTCAAAGCCCAGCCCGCTCACGTTTAACGAGCAACGCCCGTTGATCTCCATCACGTCGACGCGCTCCTCCCGCCCGGCCAGCAGTTGCGCCAGCGCCTTGTCCTCGCGCATGGAGTAACCCAGGTGGCGAGCGAAGCCGTTGCCGCTCCCGAGGGGGACGATCCCCATGATCGTCCCCGTGCCCGACAGGGCGCTGCCTACCTCGTTGACCGTCCCGTCGCCGCCCACCGCCACGACGAGCGTGAATCCCTCGCCCGCAGCCCGCGCCGCCAGTTCCCGGGCGTGACCGGCATATTCCGTGAAGCGGATCGCGTGATCAATCCCCTCGTACAGCGGGTTTCGCGCCAACCGGCGGGGCAACTTCTTGCCGGAACAGTTCCCGGAGATCGGGTTGACGATAAAGAGTATCTTATGCTTCATTCCAATCCTTTCTTCCCACGCCGTAATAGCGGTATCCGAACTCCTTC
>JAISAV010000200.1 GCA_031266545.1 Odoribacteraceae bacterium
TTTTTTTGAAGAAATTGCGGTGGCGTAGCCATAAAATCGGCGTAAAGCCACCACCTCTGGTGGTAGATAGCCGATTTTAAGCAATTTCTGTTTTACTATATTTTTTTCTCAACTTTTGGACACCCTACCCTTCAGGGCGCAACGTATTACGATATATCCGTTACCCAACGCGATGCATTGGGCTAAGTTATAGCGGGCCTTCAGCCCTTAACTTGACGGTATTAGGATCCAGCCCTTCCCACCAACCACTAATCACTAAAATTCATCATTGCCCCCCGCCTTTCCCGTAATTCGTAATTCGTAATTTCTCCAGCCCTACTACTAACCACTAATCATTCCCCCGGGGCCATCACGTCAACACCTTAGGCAGCGCGAAGAGGAACTCCAGCCCGCCGCCGGCCCGGTTCTTGACGATGATGCTCCCCTTGTGGAAGGCGACGGCGTTCTTGACGATGGAGAGGCCGAGGCCGGAGCCGCCCGTGTCGCGGGTGCGTCCCTCGTTGACGCGGTAGAAGCGCTCGAAGAGGCGGTTCAGGTGGCGCTCGTCGGGGATGCCGACGCCGGTGTCCGAGAAGGAGAAGTGGTAGAAACGGGCGTCCTCCCGGTAGACGCTCACGTGGACGGTGACGTCGTTGCCGGCGTGGCGGATGGCGTTGTCCGTCAGGTTGCGGAAGATGGAGTGGACGAGGTTCTTGTTGCCGTGCACGCGGAGTCCGGGCGGGAGGCTCCACGTCAGGCGTATGCCCTTCTCGCGGAGGGGGATCTCGAGGTCGCCCGCGAGGTCGTCCAGCAGTCCGGGGAGGTCCACCGGCTCGAGGCGGAAGGACTGCGGGGCGTCCTCGATCCTCGTGATCAGGCTCGTGTCCTGTATCAGCTCCGAGAGGGCGAGCACCTGGTTATAGGCGCGGTGGATGAAATGCCGCTCCTTCCCCGGGTCGAGGTCGCGGGCCAGCACCGTCTCGAGGCAGCCGCGGATGGCCGTGACGGGGGTGCGCAGCTCGTGGGTGATGTTCCCGGTCATCTCCTGCTTGAGGAGGCGGGTTTTTTCCTGGCGGGTGACGTCGTTGATGATGATCTCGAAACTCTTGTCGTCGAAGATATTCACCCTGACGGCGAACGTCTTCCCCTGCTTGTTGACGCGCGTCTCGAAGCAAGGCTCCCCGCGCGCGGCGAGGAAGGCGGAGACCTCCTCGAAGGCCCGGTCGGCGAGCAGGAGCGAGGGATCGTCGTTGGCCTCGTCGACGATCGTGTTCAGGTAACTGATAAAAAGCCCGTTGTAAAACTCCACGGAAGCGTCGGCGGAGAAGAAGCAGATCCCCTCCTCCGAGCCGTGGACGTGCTGCAGGAGCTTCTCGCGCTCGAGGGCGATCTCGCGCTTGCCCTCCTCGAGGCGGCGGTAGTTGGCGGCGATCTTGGCGACGATCTCCCCCAGCTCGTCGCGGGAGGGCGGCGCGTCGAGGGGCACCACACCCCCGCCGTCCACCGCGTTCGTGAAATCGCGCAGGCGGCGGATGGAATTACCGAAGCGCCGCGACACGTAGCCCGCCAGCCCCAGCGCCAGCGCGAACAGCGCCGCGACGTAATAGAGGAAAAGATTATCCGGCTTCAGGAAACGCCTCGTGCCGGTGTCGTACGGGAGGGCGACGCGCACGTAACGGTCGCCGAACGCACGGGCGTGGTAGAGGTACTCCCGCTCGTTCGACGCGGAGCGCCGCGCGTCGGAACCCTCCCCCCGCCGCCGCGCGGCGACGATCTCCGGCCGCATGGCGTGATTCTCGAGGCGGGAGCCGCGCGGCACCGCGTTGTCGTACAACACCTCCCCCCGCCCGTCGACCAGCGTGAGGCGGATTTCCGGCGGGAAGAGCGCCAGCAGGCTATCCAGCGCGCCGCCATCGCCCGGGCGTCGCTCGAGGAGCGCGTGCACCGTGGCGGCGTACGCGCCGAGGCGCTCTTCCAGCGCCCGCGTCTTGTAGGCCCGCTCGCCGGCCCGCTCGAACCACGCGACGCCGGCGGCGAACAGCGCGGTGATCGCAAGGAAGTAGAGGAACAACCGCCGCCCGTACCCGGCCTTCACGGCGTCGACGCGTTAAAACGGTACCCGTACCCGGAACGGTTCGAGATCATCGAGGCGCGCGCCCCCAGCTTCTTGCGCAGGCGCGTGACGTGGACGTCCACCGTCCGCTCCGTGATGAACGGCGTCTCCTTCCACACCCGGTCGATGATCTCCCCCCGCGAGAAGATCCGCCCGGGGTTGCCCGACAGCAGCGCCAGCAGCTCGAACTCCGTCTTCGTCAGCATGACGTGCGCCTCGCCGACGATCACCTCCTTCAGGTCGAGGTCCACCGTCACGTCCCCGAACACCAGCGCCCGCGCGGCCTCCCCCGGCGGCCCCTCCTGACGCTTCAGCACGGCCCGCACGCGCGCCACCACCTCCTTGATCGAGAACGGCTTCGAGATGTAATCGTCGCCCCCCACCGAGAAGCCGGTCAGCATGTCGTTCTCCGTGTCCTTCGCCGTCAGGAAGATGACCGGCACCTGATTCTTGTTCCGGCGCAGCAGCTCCGTCAACTTGTAGCCCGACATGCCGCCCATCATCACGTCCAGCAGCACCAGCGAGCAGGGCGCGGACAGCTTTTCCAGGGCCTCCTCCGCCGAATAGGCGCACGCGATTTCAAACCCCTCGTTCGCGAGGTTAAACTCGAGGATCTCACAGATGACGGC
>JAISAV010000227.1 GCA_031266545.1 Odoribacteraceae bacterium
GCGCACATCTTGAGGCCGATAAAGGACAATATCCCGGCGAGCGCGTAACTCAGGTAGTAGAAATAGCGCATGATGCCGTTCAACGCGAAGTAAAGCGCCCGCAGTCCCAGTATCGCGAAGATGTTGGAGGTAAAGACGATAAACGTGTCGTTGGAGACGGAAAGCACGGCGGGAATGGAATCAACGGCGAAGATCAGATCGGAAACCTCGATGAAGAGCAGCGTGACGAAAAAGGTGGTCGCGTAAGCCTTCCCGTTGACGCGGGTGAAGAATGCGCCCTTCGGGTTGTCGGACGTGACGGGCATGATCTTCCTGAAGAGGCGGATGATGAGGTTCTTGTCGGGGTGGAAATCGGCCGGCTCGTCCTTCTTCCGCAGCATGTTGATGCCCGTGTAGAGGAGGAAGGCGCCGAAAATATACATGATCCACTCGAAATTATTGATCAGCGTGACCCCGGCGAAGATAAAGACTGCCCGCATGAGCAACGCCCCGAAGATGCCCCAGAAGAGGATCTTGTGCTGGTGCCGGGGGTGGATCGAGAAATAGCCGAAGATCAGGATAAAGACGAAGAGATTGTCCACGCTCAGCGACTTTTCCAGCAGGTAAGCGGTCAAGAAATCCAGCGCCTTGCCGCTGCCGAGGGTGAAGTAGACGAGCACGTTGAAGGCCAGCGCCAGCGTGATCCAAAAAAAGCTCCAGCCGAGCGCCGCGCCGACCTTCATCTCCGTGTCCTTCTTGTGGAACACGCCCAGGTCCAGCAGTAACATGATCAGGACGAAGGCGATGAAACCGGTCCAGGTGAGTGCGTTTTCTTCCATGTGTGTCGTGTTATATCCCGGTTACTTGTTCCCTTGCGCGTCCATCGTCGCGATGGCGGCGAGGTTCACCAAATCCCGCGCCGAGGCGTCCTCCGACATGACGTGCACCGGCTTGGGCAGCCCCAGCAGCACCGGTCCCACGAATTCCGACTCGCCGAGTTCCTTGAGAAATTTCCCGAGGATGTTCCCGGAACTCAGGCACGGGAAGATAAACGTGTTCGCCCGCTCGTCCCTCAACTTGTTGAAGGGGAACTTGCTAAACCGTTGTTTCCCGTCGAGCGCCATATTCGCCTGCATCTCTCCCTCGACGAGCAGTTCCGGATGTTCCGCGTGCAAAATCTCCACGGCCCGTGCCGCCCTCCGCGGGCCGCCCTCCTCGACGCTGCCGAAGTTCGAGAAGGAGAGCAGGGCGATCCTCGGCTCGATGTTAAAGCGCCGGATGGCCTCGGCCGCGAGTAGCGTCGTCCGCGCGAGCGACTCCGCCGTCGGCTTCACGTCCACCAGCACGTCGGAGAAGAACATCGGCCCCTTCTTGTTCAGCATGATATACATGCCGGTGACGTGCTCGTCGCCGTCGCCGATGGTCTGCATGATCGGGCGCAGCGCCTCCGCGCCGCCGTCGGGGTGGTGCAGGATACAGCCGTCGGCGTCCCCGGCCTCCACCATCATCAGCGAGAAATACTCCCGCGAGGTCACCCGCTCGTAGGCGTCGGCGAGGGTCATCCCCTTCCGCTGCCGCTTCTCGAAGAGGAGGTGCGCGTACCGTTCCCGGCGCAGGCTCTCCGCGTCGCTCCACGGGTCGATCACCGTGATGCCTTGCCCGTCGACGTGATTCTCGTTCATCAGGCGCGCGATCCGCCCGGCGTCCCCGACCAGCACCGGTCGCGCGATGCCGAGGTACACGAGGCTCTGCGCGGCCTGCAGCACCCTCGTGTTGCCTCCCTCCGAGAAGACGATCCGCCGCGGCGAGCGCCGGGCCTTCTCGCGGATGTCGCGCATCAGCGAGCTATTCTGTCCCATGCGGGCCTCCAGTCCGTAGGCGTACGCCTCCCAGTCCGCGATCTCTTGCCGGGCCACCCCCGACTCGATCGCCGCGCGGGCCACGGCCACGGCCACGGCGGTGATCAGCCGCGGGTCCATCGGCTTGGGGATGAGATAATCGCGGCCGAACACGATATTCTCCTTGTTATAAGCGGCGGCCACCGTGTCCGGCACCGGTTCCTTCGCCAGCGCGGCCAGCGCCCGGACGGCGGCGATCTTCATCGCCTCGTTGATACACGTGGCCCGCACGTCGAGCGCGCCCCGGAAAATGTAGGGAAAACCGAGCACGTTGTTCACCTGGTTCGGGTAATCGCTCCGTCCCGTGGCGAAAATGATGTCCGGTCGCGACGCGATGGCCGCGCCGTACGCGATCTCCGGGTTGGGGTTGGCCAGCGCGAAGACCACCGGTCGTTCGGCCATCGCGCGGATCATCTCCCCCGTGAGCACGTCGGCCGCCGACAGCCCGAGGAACACGTCCGCCCCGCGGATCGCCTCGGCGAGCGTGTGCACGTCGCGCGTCGTGGCAAACGCCTTCTTGCTGGCGTTCAAGTCCGCGCGGGAGGCGTGGATCACCCCCTTGCTGTCGCACATGACCACGTTGTCGGCCCGGACGCCCAGTTGCAGGTACAGCTTCGTGCAGGCGACGGCCGAGGCGCCCGCCCCGTTCACCACCACCTTCACCTCCTCGATCCGCTTGCCCGCGACCTCCAGGGCGTTCAGCAGCGCGGCCGAGGAGATGATCGCCGTCCCGTGCTGGTCGTCGTGCATCACCGGGATTTGCAGCTCCCGCTTCAGTCGTTCCTCGATGGCGAAGCACTCCGGGGCCTTGATATCCTCCAGGTTGATCCCCCCGAAGGTGGGCGAGATCAGCTTGACGGTCTCCACGAACTTGTCGACGTCCGTCGTGTCGACCTCCACGTCGAAGACGTCGATATCCGCGAAAATCTTGAACAGCAGCCCCTTGCCCTCCATGACGGGCTTCCCGGCGAGCGCCCCGATGTCGCCGAGGCCGAGCACCGCCGTCCCGTTCGAGATGACGGCGACGAGGTTTCCCTTGGCCGTGTACCTGTAGGCGTCCTCGGCGTTCGCCTCGATCGCGAGGCACGGCTCGGCCACGCCCGGCGAGTAAGCCAGCGAGAGGTCGGCTTGCGTTGAATACGGTTTCGTGGGGACGACCTCGATCTTCCCCGGTTTCCCTTGCGCGTGATATTTAAGGGCTTCCTCTTTTAAAAAATGTGCCATGATATTACTTATGATTGTTTTACAGCTTTCCGTTTTTTGATCCACCCGCGCCCGGCCTCGACGATCACGGGCAGGACGGAGACGAAGATGATGGCGATCATCAAAAACTCGAGGTTCCTCTTGACGAACGGCCTATCGCCGAACAGGAATCCCGCGTAGAGGAACGCCGCGCTCCACGCGACGCCCCCCGAGACGTTAAACAGCGCGAAGCGCCGGTACGTCATCCGCCCCATCCCCGCGACGAACGGGGCAAACGTGCGGATGATCGGCACGAAGCGGGCCAGTATGATGGTCTTCCCGCCGTGTTTCTCGTAGAAAGCGTGTGTTTTATCCAGGTAACTCTGCCGGAAAATCCTCGAGTTGGGGTCGCGGAACAGCCGCTTGCCGAAGAAAAGGCCGATCGTGTAATTCACGGCGTCCCCGATGATGGCCGCCCCGGCCAGCAGCAGCAGCAATACGTGCACGTCGAGGGCCGTCGTCATGGCCGCCAGCGCCCCGGCCACGAAGAGCAGCGAGTCGCCCGGCAGGAAGGGCGTGACCACCAGCCCCGTCTCGCAAAAGATCACCGCAAAGAGGATGGCGTACACCCACGTGTCGTACTGCAGCACCAGCTCGTTCAGGTGAACATCCAGGTGCAAGAAAATATCGAGCAATTGATCCAGAAATCCCATCTTTATCTTGTTTTGACGCCGCCCCGTGCATCGAGACGCGTCGCGAATGTAGCGATTTTATATAGAAAAATACCGCGATAGCGGCATTGTTTTCCCGCCATCTTCACGGGGAGAAGCATGCGCGCACGCAACAACGACAAGGTCATTCGTGATCGTCCCTGTATTTCTCGTTTGTAATTAATCCCGCAACGCCGGCCGTTCACGTGATGCGATCGACAGGCTTTCACATGCGTAGGGGCGAAAAATTTTTCGCCCGTGCCCGCCCGGGGTACACCCCGTCGTGGCCGGGAGACCGTGGGCTGTCCCACGGCTATAAATGCATAAACGCTATGTGCTTCTTGTAAATCCAGCCCATGCCGGGCAACGCCCTTAACTTGACGGCATCACCGCCTCGCCCTCCTCGTACAGGAAGTCGTTAAACGGGAAGCGGGCGGAGTGGATCTCCCGGGCCACCTCGTACAGTTTCTCCTTCAGCTCCTCGATATTTTCCCGCCGCGTGGCCGAGATGTACACGCAGGGGCCACATTGCTTGTTCATCCACATCCGTTTCAGGTCGTCGAGGCTGTAATTCTGCCGCTCGACGGGTGTCAGGTCGTCTTCCTCCTTCTCGACGCGCGTGAAGGCGTCGATCTTGTTGAAGACGACGATGGTCGGCCGCGGTGCGGCGAGCAGCCCGGCGAGGGTCTCGTTGACCACCTGCATCTGTTCCTCGAACAGCGGGTGGGCGACGTCCACCACGTGCAGGATCGCGTCGGCCTCCCGCACCTCGTCGAGCGTGGACTTGAAGGCCTCCACGAGGTGGTGCGGCAGTTTGCGGATAAAGCCGACGGTGTCGGCCAGGAGCAGCGGCACGTTCCGGATGGCGATCTTCCTGACCGTCGTGTCGAGCGTGGCGAAGAGCTTGTTCTCGGCGAACACGTCCGACTTGCTCAGCAGGTTCATCAGCGTGGATTTCCCCGCGTTCGTGTAGCCGACGAGCGCCACGCGCGTCAGCTTCCCCCGGTTTTTCCGCTGGGTGACCATCTGGCGGTCGACGCGCGCCAGTTGTTCCTTGAGGCGCGCGATCTTGTCGCGGATGACGCGGCGGTCGGTCTCGATCTCCGTCTCCCCGGGGCCTCTCAGGCCGATGCCCCCCCGTTGCCGCTCGAGGTGCGTCCACATGCCGGAGAGGCGCGGGAGGAGGTACTGGTACTGCGCCAGTTCCACCTGCGCCCTCGCTTCCGCCGTCCGCGCGCGCTTGGCGAAGATGTCGAGGATCAGGCTTGTCCGGTCGAGGATCTTCCGCCCCTTGAGGACGCTCTCGATGTTTCGCGCCTGCGTGGGCGTCAATTCATCGTCGAAGATCACGAGCGGTATCTCTTGCTCCTCGACAAACGCCCGGATCTCCTCCAGCTTTCCCCGGCCGAGGAGGGTGGCCGTCAGCGGTTTCTCGAGATCCTGCGTGAACACTTTCACCGCCTCCGCCCCGGCGGTCTCGACGAGGAAGGCCAGCTCGTCGAGGTGTTCGCGCGTCACCGCCGGGGTCACACCCGCGGCCCGCGAGGAGACGCCGACGAGCACGGCCTTCTCCGTTTCTTCTTTCGTGTAGTGGTATTGTACCATGATCGTTTCATTATTTTCAGCGTGCCAAATGTACGTGAAAAAATTCATGATTCGTGCAAGTAATGGAAGAGGTTTATCGCGTTTTAACCTTTTTCGCCCGTGGACAGGGCCGGCGCCAGGGCCTCGCGCCACGCCTCGAGCAGGCGATCGAAGCCGCAGGCGGCGTTGGCCGGGCTGGTGCCGGGCAGGGTCGCGTAAGTGATGCCGGGGAGTGGTTGGAAGTATTTGTTGAAGAGGAGCGCGGGTTTCCGGCCGTTAAAGGCGAGGAGTCGCAGGCGCGGGTGGCCGGCGATAAAGCGGGGAATGTCGTTGGGCGTCTCGTGGCGGATTGCGCTGTCGAGGCTCCCTTCCCGGCTGGCGCCGCGGACGACGTCCCACAGGCCGATGCCGGCACGCGAGAGGAGGGCCTGTTTCCCCGCGTAGGTCGTCGGGAGGGGCTGGCCCGCGACGGCGGCGATCACCCGCCAGAAGCGGTTGCAGGGGTGGGCGTAATACTCGTTCATGGCGAGGGATTTCTCGCCGGGCAGCGAGCCGAGGACGAGCACGGTGATCTCCGCGTCGGCGAGGGGGGGAAACGAGTACTTCATGTCGCCCGGTGGAGGGTCACGTCGACGCCGTCGAACGTGGCGTAACTGAAATGGGTGATCCAGTCGCCGGTGTTGATATAGCGGCTCGCGGGCGAGAGGGCGACGTCGACGGGGAGGTGCCGGTGGCCGAAGATAAAGTAATCGACGTGCTGCTCCCGCAGCGCCTCCTTGCAGTAGAGGACGATCCCCTCCTTGTCATCGCCGCGGTAGGCGCTTGCCTCCCCGCCCTCGCCGTGTTGCAGCCGCGAGCGCGACGACCAGGCGTTGGCCAGCCGGATCCCCGCGTCGGGATGGATCCAGCGGAAGAGGCGCTGCAGGCAGCGATTATGAAAGAGGCGCCTCAGGCGGAGGTATCCCTTGTCGCGGGGGTTTAGCCCATCCCCGTGGCCGATCAGGAAGCGCTTCGAGCCTATCGTCACGCGCTCGTTGTCGAAGTGCAGCGTCACCCCGCACTCCTCGCGCAGGTAATCGAACGCCCAGATGTCGTGGTTGCCGGTGAAAAAGTGAACCGGGATCCCCTCGTCGGTGAAGCGGGCCAGCTCGCCGAGGAACCGCGCGTGCCCCCGGGGGACGACCCGCTTGTACTCGAACCAGAAATCGAACATGTCGCCCAGCAGGTACAGCGCGGCGCACGCCGGTTTGATCCCCTCGAGAAAGTCGACCAGCCGCCGTTCCCGCTCCCGGTCGTCGCGCAGCATGGCGGCGCCGAGGTGGGCGTCCGAGAGGAAATAAACCTTCTTGCCTTGCATGAGGGGGATTATTGGCCCAGCAACTCCGCGATCCGTTCCTCCAAGCGCGCGCCGTAGAGGTTTTTGCCCACGATCTCCTTTTGACTGTCGATGATATAATTGGCCGGTATCTCCTTGACGTTCCACGTGGCGGCCACCCGGCTCTGCAGGGCGTTCTCGTCCCACACGCAGATCCACTTGATCCCGAGTTGCCCCACCATCTCCTCCCAGAGCAGCCGGTTTTTATCCAGGCAGACCTGATAGATCTCCACCCCGCGGGCGTGGAACTTCTCGTAGACGCGTTTCAACTCCTGGACGCGCGGCTGGCTTTCCTTCACGCCCAGCAGGTTGAAATCGAGGATGATTAGCCTCGCCTTCACGTCGTCGAGCGAGACGACCTGCCCCTTCCTGTCGGGCAGCCGCACCACCGGCAGCGACGCGGCGGCGCTGTTCACCACCTCGATCAACTGCCTGTCGCGAATCAACTTGGCGATTGCCTTCAGGTGATTCATCAGGGCCGCGGTGTAGGGGGAATTGGGGTAGAGGGCGCTCATCGAGGAGGCCACGATCTTGAAATACTGGTAATCCGTCACCTCATCCAGGACGGAGATCTCCGGCGACACCTTCTGGTACAACGCGTAATAGGAGGCGGGGGAGATCGCGTGCGCGATGATGAAGTCGCGCGTGAAGGAGACCTGCCTTTCCAGCGCCTCCCGGTAGGCCGCCTCGACCTCCCGTCGCCGGGCGTCAAGCCCGCCGCCCGCCGGGATGCTGTCGTGACGCCTCTTCAGCGAGTCGGTCAGCGTGACGGTGCGGCGCATCTGGAAATCCAGCAACTTGATCCACAGGGCGTCGTCCGACCCCTCCACCCAGTAGTTGTCGTGAATCCCCGCCAGCGTGCCGCTCACGGCCAGCGAGTCGCCGGGGGAGGCCACGAGCGTGACGCGCTCGCCGTTGGCGAACCGCAGCGCGTAGAACGCGGGCAACGTGTCGCGGAGCCGGAAGGAGAACAACCCCTGCCCGTCCACCCGCGTCGAGTCCATCGTGCTCGTGGCGTCGACGTCGATCCGCTCCAGGTAGACGCGGGACTTCCCCGCCTCCTTGATCTCGCCATTGATGATGATGTTCGGTTTTTCCCCGCACGAGAGCAAGAGCAGGCTCGCCCCGGTGATCATCCAACCTGATTTTTTCATGATATGTACATATTAAAATGAGTCAATACAATTCCGCGTGAAATCGCGTTGTCGCGAGACGTCCCGGAGAAACGCGATTTCATCTCTCGCCCGGCACGCGGCGTCGGGCCTCTTGTTCTCCAGAAACTCCACCAGCAGGCGGGTCGCCTGCAGGTAAGGCATCAGCACGCACGACACGTGCAGCGTCTCCCGCTCCTTGCGGGAGAGCAGCCGGCCGGCCTTCCGCGCGAACCCGCCGGCGAACGCCTCGAACAGCGTCGCGTCGAACCGCGCCTCCCCCCCCGGGCGGCAAACCGACCGGACGGCGTCCCCGAAATCGTGGTGCAGGAAGCCGGGCGTCACCATGTACAGGTCGAGCACGCACAACGGCTTGTCATGCCAGTCGAACAGCACGCTATTCGCCTCGAACGCGTTATGCGTCACCCGCGCCGGGAACGCCCCCTCGTCCGCCAGCCGTTGCCACCCGGCCAGCTCCTCCTCCAGCGGGCGGAGCTGCCCGGCCAGCTCCCGGCACGTTTCATCTTCCCGCGCGGCCTCCCGCGACCGGGCTTGCCACGCGGGGAGGGAGAGGTAACCCGGCAGGCTGTCCCGCAGCAGGCACTGGTCGAAATCGCGCGTGCGCTGCTTGAACTCGCCCAGCGCGGCGCCTATTTCCCGCGCGATTTCCGGCGACGGCGCGCGCTCGTGCCTCTTGACCCCCTTGATCCGCAGCGTCAGCGTCCAGTAGTCCCCCTCGTGATCCTTATAATAGGGGCGCTGCCGGTAGGTGTGGAAATGGGTGACGTATTTCCGGGTGATGTCGCGGATATTTTGCCGGATCAACTTGTTGCGGATATGCCCGGAGACCATCTCCTTGTTATATATCATGCCCGGGACGTCCGCCGGCACCCGGGGGCGGATCCGCCGGAGGAGATACTCCGCCTCCTCGTCGGCCACCACGCGGAACGTGTCGCCCGTGCAGCCGCTCTCCAGCAGCGTGGCCGAGACGAACTTCCCGCTGGCGGCAAACGCGTCGTAGATTTTCTGCAATCGATCCCGTTCCATCACCTGTCGCGTCGCCGGTTAAAGATCGGTATACAAGCCCGCCGCCTCGAAGCCTTCCAGCGCCGCGTTCACCAGCGCCGCGTCCTCCTTGTAGGTGACCCCGAACCAGCGCGCGTCGATGTCCAGCACCTTCACCTTCACCCGTTGTTGTTTCAGCATCTCGTCCACGACGAGCGGGATGTAAATCTCCGACTTCGGGTTTTGGCTATTCTCGCGGTAGAAATCGGCGAACTGCCGCTCGATCTCCTCGAACAGGAACGGCTGGAAGCCCCAGAAGTTCATCGACACGAGGTTATCGGGCTGCAGCGCCGTCCCGCTGTCGAGGTCGCGAATCGCCTCCCCGTCCCGCGCGATCTTCGTCATCTCCGTGATCTTCGTCAGGAAGTGCGCCTCGTTCATCGAGCAGACGCCCCGCGCCACGCTCCCGTTCTCCGACAGCGTGGCCGCCAGCCGGTAGCCCGCCAGCCCGAAGCAACGCCCCTCCTCTCCCCTCGCCAGGAAATCGTGCACCTTCGCGAAGGCGTCCCCCCCGTAGAAATCATCGGCGTTGATCGCGGCGAACGGCTCGTCGATCGCCTCCCGGGCCGACCAGATCGCGTGCGCCGTCCCCCACGGTTTTTCCCGCTCGACGGGGGGCAGGCCGCCGGGCAGCCGGTTCATGTCCTGAAAGCAGTAGCGCGTCTCCACCCGCTCCTCGGCGTACCGCCCGACGGCTTCCCTGAACTCGCTCGCGAAACTATCCCGGATCACGAACACGATCTTGTCAAAACCGGCCTGTACCGCGTCGTGGATCGAGTAATGCAGCAGCGTCTTCTTGCGCGGCCCCAGCAGCGCCATTTGTTTCAGGCCGCCGAAGCGCGATCCCAGTCCCGCCGCCATGATCAGCAGCGTGGTCTTTTTGTTGAATGTTTCCATGTGAAAAAAAATTTGTTGGCAAAATTAACGATTAATAAATGAATGTCGCTTACTTGGGCCTAAAAAACTTCTGACTCCCCGAATCTACGGAACCTGAGTTCGGGATAAGAAATGATATAAATCATGATAAATCGGTTATTTGTTGCCCGTGGGGCATTCATATCAATAGAAAAACGGCCTTTTCTCCCTCGCAACCCCGTCAGGGGTTGAACACCTACGGCGTTCAGGAACGGGTGGGAAATATTTTCTGCCCGGTACGTTTCCTCGAGCGCCCTGCCCGGCGTGGGCTAGAGCGCGATACCGTCAACTTAAGG
>JAISAV010000265.1 GCA_031266545.1 Odoribacteraceae bacterium
CGTCGGGCACCCTCGAGTACGAGGCGGCGGGCGGTGGCGCGCTATCCTTCCCCGTCACGTCGGCGGCGACGTGGAAGCTCGCGGAGACCCCGGATCAACCCTACCTCGCGCTGCTGGGAAACGAGAGCGATTTTCACGCGGCCGCGACGAACGAGACCTACAATTTCTCGCTGGAGGCCAACCCGCTGTACGTCCCGCGCGTGGCCACGATCGGGGTTACATCGAGCGATGACAATTTTGCCGGACGGGAATTTTATATCAAGCAGAAGAGCGCGGATCCCTTTATCATCATCACCGATCCCACCAATGGGGACGATCCGCCAACCCACGCGCACGAGTTTACCTCGTCGGCCACGAAAACCGTCACGTTCACGACCAACGCGAAATGGAAGTTTACTATAGATGACGCCACTTACGCCAACGTCATCACGGGCGCGAGCGAGACGAAAGACGCCACGCACGATCTCGGCGCCACGCCCACCGGGCCGGAAAACGGCAGCGTTACCTTCACGCCGGCCGCCGGGGCGGGCACGCTACCGGCGGGCACGACGTGGACAACGGTCACCTTCAGCACCGTCAACCCTGACGGCGCGCCGGAGGACACGAAGGAGATCACCTTTAGCCGGGTTGTCCCGGTGAACTGGATCTTCAAGGGTTACAGCTTGGACGGCCTGAGCACGCCTACCCTTCCCACCACGGGCACGTACGTCACGGTGCCCAAGTCCGGCGGGGACGTGTGGCTCCACGCCGAGACGAACACGGGCTGGTACGGCAAGATGGGTTCCACCGTGGTGAACACGCCCGCGGTCTCCGGTTACGAGGCGAACAGCACCCGCAAGATGGTAGTGCCCGCGCTGGTAGCGGCGACCGCGGCGAGCTGGACGGGCAACACGGATTCCCGGATATGGTACGGCTACAAGCTGGACGGGAGCGAGGCGCCTGACCCGGAGGCGAGCCACTATTTCCACGCGCGGCAAGCGCCCTACACGCTCGACGTGACTAACGTGCCAAGCGGCATGGTCGATCCCATAAGTGGTAATGGCACCGTGACCGTGACCGTGACGACGGATGCCCCAAGTTTTTCACTCGTGTTAAAAGTCAATGGCACTAACGATCAGGTCGGGAGTCTTTCGGGGAGTGGAAACGGTTCTAAAACGGTTACGGTGAACAGGATCACGGACGCGACCTACTCCCGGATCGTAAATATCATAAATAGTTACGACGGAAGTGTACGGGCGTCTTTCACCCAATACCGCGAGCCTGAATACGTGCTTTCCTCGAACATCGCGAATCGTCCTTCCAGCGCTACTTGTCCTAGTGGTTACACTGTACTTTATAGTTCTAGCGATCAATCCGGTAGCAATATTAACGGGTTAACCGTGTACGACTGGAGCAGGCAGTTAATCCCTAATCAAACAGGTATATATATAGGGATTTATTACCTCAGCCCGAGCGCGCCGAGAATGGCTACTTGCAATATAACAAATGGCGTGATATCGGTTACTAAGACTAATACATGGGACCAGCAGTACTGGGTGTGCAAACGGAATTGAGATAGATGATGAACGAATGACGAGTATATAAACCACTAAACATGAAACAAGAAACAGATAGTAGATTAACACCCCAGAAATCGACGGGCGTCTCCCGCTTAGAGCGGGGGCGGGTCGTCACGTCCTTTGCCGGTGCACCGGATTTCTTTCCCGGTGTACCGGGAAACTCTGCCGGTGTACCGGATTTCCTTCCCGGTGTACCGGGAGACCTTGCCGGTGTACCGGATTTCCTTCCCGGTGTACCGGGAGACGCTGCCGGTATACCGGATTTCCTTCCCGGTATACCGGGAGACCTTGCCGGTGCACCGGATTTCCTTCCCGGTGTACCGGGAGACTTTGCCGGTGTACCGGATTTCTTCCTGTTAACCCGTATATTCTCGTGGCGCCTGTCCTGTCGCGCGATTGATTCGTTATTTTTAAATCATTTAAAACAGAATATCATGGGAAACGCTGATTTTATCCCTGCCGCTGACGCATTGTTCTTCAAGTGGCAGGGGAACCTGATCAACTACCTGACCGCCCGCCAGTCCACCTGGCTACCGCCGGGCTACTGGCAGCGGTTGCTGGAGTTACAAACCGACTACGTGAACAAGCGCGCGGTCGCTGATAACCCAGCCACGCAAACGCCTACCGCCATCCTCTTGAGGAACGAGGCGCGCGCGGCCTACACCAAGGAGTTACGACAAGTCATCAAGTCGTACCTCGTGAACAATCCCCTCGTGAACGACGGGGACAAGATGCAGATGGGTATCCCCATCCACAAGACCACGCGCACGCCCGCGGAGGTGGCCAAGACTTTCCCCGGTTTTAGAATCGACTGTAGCATCATCCGGTGCGTCATCGTCCATTTCTACAGCCTCGGGGAACCGGAGTCGAAGGCCAAGCCCCCCGGGCAGCACGGGGCCGAGATCTACTGGGCCATGCTCCCGGCGCCGCCCGCGTCGCTAACGGAGCTGGTACATTCATCCATCGACACGCGCACCCCCTTCACCCTCTCCTTCGACGAGAACGACCGCGGCAAGACCGTGTACCTCGCCCTCCGCTGGGAGAACACCCGCGGTGAAAAGGGGCCGTGGAGCGCGATTCAAAGCGCGATCATCCCGTGAAAACGGGCAAGGACAGGACACGAGAACACCCCGGTGGAGACGCTTCACCGGGGTTTTTCACGCCCGGCCCTCCCCGCGCCAGGGGCGGCGTGTTGCCGGGGGTACGTGCAAGGGCGTATGCAATACGCCCCTACGGCATGGTTAGACCGCGTTGCCGTAGGGGCGTATCGCGTACGCCCCCCGCCGGGCGGAGGATCCAGCCCGATGCCGTCAAGATAAGGGATGACACCTTCCGGTGTCATCCCTTAACTTGATGACATTGCCCTCCAACCCCGCAAAATGAAAGGCGCCGGGCTATGCCCGGCGCCTCATAATTCATAATTCATAATTCATAATTCGTAACCCGGTCATCTCGTCCAGCCGAACGGGTGCGGGGAGAGGGGGAGGCGGGCCAGCGGGTGGTAGTCGCCCTTGAGGCCGACGGGCGTGGCGACGCGGATATCGTGGACGGCCTGGATGCAGGCGCGCGCCTCGCCGACGCGAAAGCCGTTCCCGGCGAGGATCTGGCGGTAACTCTCGGTGTGTAGCTCGGTGAAGCCCTCGCTGAACTCGAAGGACTCGCCGCCGATCTCGATGGAGCGGAAGGTGCGCTTGCCGGCGGCGACGGCCTCGGGCGGGAGCGTGTCGGCGTTGATGCTGAGGAAGTAGCGCACGCGCGCTTGCCGCGACTCGAGGTATCCCGCCACGCGGTCGTGGCTGGCGACGTGGACGACGTTCACGCGCGGCGGGCCGAAGATCCACGCCAGCATGTCGTAGAAATGCACGCCGATGTTCGTGGCGATGCCGCCGCTCTTGCGCTCGTCTCCCTTCCAGCTGGCGTGGTACCAGTTGCCGCGGGAGGTGATGTAGGCGAGGTCGACGTCGTAGACGCGGTCTCGCGGCCCCTCGTCGACGCGTCGCTTGAGGGCGCGGATGGCCTCGTGGAGGCGCAACTGGAGGATGGTGTAGGCATCGTGCCCGGTTTCGCGTTCCACCTCCTCGAGGGCGTCGATGTTCCAGGGGTTCAGCACGAGGGGTTTCTCGCAGATCACGTCCGCGCCGAGCCTGAGGGCGTAACGCGCGTGGGCGTCATGCAGGTAGTTCGGCGTGCAGACGGTGAAGAAGTCGATGGATTCCCCCCGCCGCTTGAGCAGGGAGCAGTGGCGGTCGAATAGCTCCATCTCCGTGAAGAACGAGCAGGCGGGGAAGAAGCTATCCATGATGCCGACGCTGTCGAACTTGTCGCAGGCGGCGACGAGGCGGTTGCCCGTCTCCTTGATGGCGCGGAGGTGGCGCGGGGCGATGTAGCCGGCGGCCCCCATCATGGCGAAATTTTTCACGCGGTAAGGATTTTTGTCGCCTCCCCGGCGGCGGGCGGGGGAGGCGGCGCGTTAAAACAAGAAGTGGTCACTGATCGAGCGGTGCTCGCGGATGTTGCGCACCGTGTCGGCGAACATGGCGGCGGCGGGGAGCACCTTGATCTTGGCGGATTCCCGTTTTTGCGGGATGGAGTCGGTGAAGATCACCTCGGTGAGGGCGGAGTTCTCGATCTTCTCGTACGCGTCCCGCGAGAGGACGGCGTGGGAGGCGACGGCGCGGACGCTGGCGGCGCCCTGGCCGTGCATGAGGTCGGCGGCGGCGCAGATCGTGCCGGCGGTGTCGATCATGTCGTCGACGATGACGACGTGCCTCCCCTTGACGTTGCCGATGAGCTTCATGTCGCTGACCTCGCCGGGCACCTCGCGCGTCTTGTGGCAGATGACGAGGCCCGAGTCGAGGTACTTGGCCCACGAGTTGGCGCGCTTGGCCCCGCCGATGTCGGGGGAGGCGATGGTCAGGTCGGGGAGGTTCAGCGACTGGATGTGCGGGACGAAGACGGAGGAGCCGTAGAGGTGGTCGACCGGGATGTCGAAGAAGCCCTGGATCTGGTCGGCGTGCAGGTCCATCGTCACGACGCGGTCGACGCCGGCGGCCTGCAGCATGTTGGCCACGAGCTTGGCGCCGACGGCGACGCGCGGCTTGTCCTTGCGATCCTGCCGGGCGAAGCCGAAGTAGGGGATGACGGCGATCACCTTGTAGGCGGAGGCCCGCTTGGCGGCGTCGATCATCAGGAGGAGTTCCATCAGGTTGTCCGTGGGGGGAAAGGTGGATTGGACGATGAAGACGTACTCGCCGCGTACCGTCTCGTCGTACCACGTGACGAATTCCCCGTCATTGAACCTCTTGCAGGTTTTTTTGCCGAGTTCCAGGCCGAGTTCCGCGGCGATCTTGGTCGCGATGTACTCGCTCTTTTCACCGGCGAATACTTTAACATCAGGAGTGTTTGACATAGTTTCGTGTTTAACGGGTTATGTTGATTTCGCCGGCAAAAGTACGAAAATAAATGGAAGTCGCGCCGGGGAACAAACGATAAATCGGCGAGAGGCGGCATTAACGCTTCCCCCGCTGCCGGAGCCACAGTTGGAGCGAGTTGATGCTGTTCTGCCATAACACGTAGGCGGCCGGGGCGACGGAGGCCAGCGGGTGGAGGTAGGCCTGCGCCATCCAGATGGCGAGGACGGTGTTTTTCTGGCCCAGCGACTGGCCGGCGGAGACGGCGTCCCCGTGCCGGCGGCCGACGCGGCGGCCCAGCAGGAATTGCGCGACGCAGGCGACGAGCGCCGCGAGCGCCAGCCCGATCTCTTCCCGGAGGCTCTTGTCGCCCTGGCTCACGATGAAGGAGACGGTCTTCCCGGAGACGATCGTCAGGCTGATGACCCACAGGTAGTAGGAGAGGACGCGCGCCCGCCTGACGGCCCGGCGCGCCGCGGGCAAGAAGCGCTCGAGGGCAAAGGCGCAGAGCAGGGGCGCCACCAGCAGGGGCATGACCTGACGGAATACCGTCCCGGCGGATTCCCAGAAGGGGAGGTCCGCCAGCGCCCCCGCGTGGGCGAAGAAGAAGGGGGAGACTACCGCCACGCAGAGGCTGCTGGCCAGCGTGTAGGTGGCCGTGAAGGCCACGCTGCCCCCCAGCATGCCCGTGATGACCGCCGCCGCCGTCGCCGTGGGGGCCAGCACGCAGATCATCGCGCCCTCGCCCAGCAGCGGCGAGAAGGCGCCCGCGGCGACGTAGACCGCGGCGGCGCCCGCCACCTGTATCCCGAGCAGCGTCCAGTAGACGCGCTTGAAGCGAAGCTCGCCCGGCGAGAGGTCGCAACAGGTGATGAGCAACATGCAGAAGATCAGGTAGGGCATCAGGAACGCCAGACGGGCAAAAAACGGGTAGGCAAGCCCGCCCGCCACCATCGCCAGCGGCAGTAGCCACGTTCGTAGTTGCTGTGACATGGTATGACTCGCTGCCGGGGCCGGTCAGATGTTTTTCAGGAGGTTGACCATCTCGATGGCCGAGGTCATCGCCTCGAAGCCCTTGTTGCCCGCCTTCGTCCCGGCGCGCTCCACGGCCTGCTCGATGGAGTCGGTGGTCAGCACCCCGAAGATGACCGGCACGCCGGTTTGCAGGCCCGCGTTGGCGATGCCTTTCGTGGTCTCGTTGGCCACCATGTCGAAGTGGGGGGTGGCCCCGCGGATGACGGCGCCGAGGCAGACGACGGCGTCGTACCTCCCGGTCTCGGCCATCTTCTTGGCCACGAGCGGCATCTCGAAGGCGCCCGGTACCCACGCCACGTCGACGCTCGCCTCGTCGCCGCCGTGCCGCCGGAAGGCGTCGATGGCGCCGCCCAGCAGCTTGCTGGTGATAAACTCGTTGAAGCGCCCGGCCACGATGCCGACGCGTTGGCCGTTGGCCAGCAGTTTTCCTTCTATCAGGTTCATGTTTTATGGATTAATGGGTTATTCTTTGATTTCCGGCGGGCGCGGCGACTCCTTGACGTGCAGGAGGTGGCCCATTTTCTTGTATTTCGTGTAGAGGTAGAACTCGTTGCGCTCGTTGCACGTCATCTCGATGGGTTCGCGGCCGGTGATCTCGATGCCGTAGCCCTTGAGGCCGGTGATCTTGAGCGGGTTGTTGGTCATCAGCACCATCTTCGTGACGCCGAGGTCGGCCAGTATCTCGGCGCCGGTGCCGTAATCCCTCAGGTCGGCCTTGAAGCCCAGCGAGAGGTTGGCCTCCACGGTGTCCATGCCGGCGTCCTGCAGGCGGTAGGCGCGCAGTTTGTTGATCAGGCCGATGCCGCGGCCCTCCTGACGCATGTAGAGCACCACGCCGCGACCGGCGCGCTCGACGCGGCGGAGGGCCTCCTGCAACTGGTCGCCGCAATCGCAGCGCGAGGAGCCGAAGGCGTCGCCCGTCAGGCACTCGGAGTGTACCCGGCAGAGGACCGGCTCGTCGCCCGCGAGGTCGCCCTTGACGAGGGCCACGTGGTGCTCGCCGGAGATCTTGTCGACGTAGCCGTACGCCCGGAAGTGGCCGTACTTGGTGGGCAAGTCCGCCTCCGTCACCCGCTCCACCAGTATCTCGGTGGCGCGCCGGTAGCTGATCAGGTCGGCGATCGTGATCATCTTGAGGCCGTGTTCCCTGACGAACGTCGCGAGGTCGGGGACGCGGGCCATGCTCCCGTCCTCGTTCATCACCTCGCAGATCACGCCGGCGGGGTAGAGGCCGGCCATCCGCGCCAGATCGACCGCCGCCTCCGTGTGGCCCGCCCGCGCCAGCACCCCGTGGGGCTTGGCGATCAGCGGGAAGACGTGGCCCGGGCGGGTAAAGTCCCCGGGACGGGCCGACGGGTCGAGCACGCGCCGGATGGTGGTCGCGCGGTCGAAGGCGGAGACGCCGGTGGAGCACGTGGTGGCGTCGATCGAGACGGTGAAGGCCGTCTGCTTCCTGTCCGTGTTCGTGGCCACCATCATGTCGATGTTCAACTCCTCCAGCCGCTCCCGGACGATCGGCATGCATACCAGCCCGCGCGCCTCGCGCACCATGAAGTTGACCGCCGCGGGGGTCACTTTCTCCGCGGCCATCAGCAGGTCGCCCTCATTCTCGCGGCCGGGGTCGTCCACGACCACGATCATCTTGCCCGCCCGGATGTCGGCGATGGCTTCCTCGATAGAATTGAATGTAAATTCGCTCATCTTTCTTGTGCGTTTATAGTTGTCAAAATCCGTGTTCCGTTAAATAGTCCAGCGTCAGGCCGGGGGAAGGACGATCGCCGTCGAGACGCAGGAGTTTTTCCGCGTACTTGGCCATCAGGTCGTTCTCGAGGTTGACCGTCGCCCCGGTCTCTTTCCGCGCGAGGGTGGTCTCCTGCCGGGTGCGCGGGATGATCGAGACCTTGAAGGTGGCGTCGTCGACGGCGGCCACCGTCAGGCTGATCCCGTCGACGGCGATGGATCCCTTTTCCACCACGAGGCGGAGGATGCCCGCGTCGGCGGCCACCGTCACCCACGTGGCGTTTTCGTCGCGCTCCTTGGCCACGATCCGGCCGGTGCCGTCGATATGCCCCGACACCAGATGCCCGCCCAGACGACGCTGCAGGGTGAGGGCGCGTTCCAGATTCACCGGGTCGCCGGGCCGCAAGTCGCCGAGGTTGCTCCGCCGCGCCGTCTCCGGCATCACGTCCGCGCGAAACGTCGCCTCGTTGAACGAGGTCACCGTCAGGCACACCCCGTTGGTCGAGATGCTGTCGCCCGGTTGTAGCCCGTCCAGCACTTCCCGCGCGCGGACTTCCAGCACGAGGCTTCGCCCGCCTCGCTCGACACGCTTGATCGTGCCCACCTCTTCAATGATTCCCGTGAACATCTATTTTTCCCTTGATTAATATGTCTTCACCTACCCGGCTTACCTGCACGTCGACGAGTTCCAGCGCGTCGCGCATCCGCTCGACGCCGGCGCCTCCCACGGGGCTTTTCGCCCCGGCGCCTCCCACGATCTTGGGGGCGATAAAGGCGAGCACCTCGTCCACCTGCCGCGCGGACAGGAAGGAGTGGTTCAGCTCGGACCCGCCCTCTAATAATAAGGAGTCGATGCCCGCCTCTCCCAACTGCCGGCAGAGGTCGGTCACGTCCACCCGCCCATCCATCCCGGCGCAAGTGCGGCACACGACACCGGCGGCGCGTAACGCCTCCAAGCGTTCGCCCGGCGCGTCGGGGGCGTGCATCAGGAGGGTCGCGTAGAGGCGCGCCGTTTGCACGATCCGGCTCTCCAGCGGCAGGCGGGCGCGGCTGTCCACGATCACCCGCGCCGGTTGGCGCGCCTCCCGGCCGGGCAGGCGCGCGTTGAGCAACGGGTCGTCCGCCAACACGGTGCCGATGCCCGCGACCACCGCCATGTGGCGGGAGCGCGCCTCGTGCACCATCTCCCGGGCCGCCTCGCCGGTGATCCAGCGCGAGTCGCCCGCGCGGGTGGCGATTTTCCCGTCCAGCGTCATGGCCGTTTTCAGCGTCACCCACGGGCGACGCGTCGTGATGTATTTCAGGAATACCCGGTTTTGCTCGCGGGCCTCGCTGGCGCGGACGCCCGTCTCCACGGCAATGCCCGCTTGACGCAAGCGCTCGATGCCCTTGCCCGCCACCAGCGGGTTGGGATCTTCCAGCGCCACCACCACCCGCGCGATACCGGCGGCGATGATCGCGTCCGTGCAGGGGGGGGTCTTCCCGTGGTGGCAACAGGGTTCCAGCGTCACGTGTAGCGTGGCGCCGCGGGGATCCTCCCCGCAGGCGGCGAGGGCGTTTCGCTCCGCGTGGGCCTCGCCGTATCGCTCGTGCCACCCTTCCCCGATGACGCGCCCCTCTTTAACCACGACGGCGCCCACGAGCGGGTTCGGGTGAACGAACCCGCCTCCCCGATCGGCTAACGCGATCGCCCGGCGCATGTGTCGTAAATCTTCTTCTGTCACCATAATAAAAAAACCCGGGCAGCATTACCCGGGGCATATATATGATTAAATCAAATCCAAATCGCGTTTCTTCTACCATCCGGACTGTTACCGTCGGCCCTGGAGTTTCACCAGATCAATCCCCGTGGGGAGTCGCGGGCTGTTACCGCCGGTAGGGAGTTGCACCCTGCCCCGAAGAATTTCCACGGGGCAAATGTAGGGGATTATTTCGAGATATACAAAGGAGGGCGATTTTTTGACGAATCCTTCTCGCGGATGACCTTTAGCAATTTTTCTCCCGACGCGGTAATTTTATAGCGTTGCTTTGGGCTTGTCTTTTTGTCGGGAAATTCCATTTCTATCCAACCGATTTTCAAAAGCGGGTCTAAATATTTTTTCCGGTTATCATAATGATTACTTAAGTTCATGGTAGCGAACAATTCATCACGCTTAATCCATCGTGTCGCCGCAGTTAAAAATTCTTCTACCCTACGAAGGAGTCGTTTGTTCAGGATACTTTGAACTTGGTCGGTAACTTGGTCGGTAGCTTGGTCGCTAATCGCGATTATTTTTTCTAATGAGTTTAAAATTATATTATTAACTTGGTCGCTATCTTTATCACCCGTTACTTCCAGATACCTCGGATTTATCGGGAGCGTGATCATGAAATAATTACCCTCCTCATTCGTTTCGATGATGGGTAGCGGCGAGCCGTTGTTTTCCATCTTGCGGTACATTTTCGGGAAACCAGTGCCGCGTCCTTCGGTCAGGTCAAGTTCTTTCAGAAAGTCGCCGATACGCCGATTACGATAATCGCGGGCAATAATCTTCCGACGATGTAAAATTTGCATACCCACCGGCGGGACAGGCCCCGGATAACTTAAAACCGTGATTTTATCCGTGAATATCTGCACCTCTATGGGTTTTCCCAGGTCATACCCCTTGTGATAAATGGCATTGGACAAGGCTTCCTCCACCGCCTCGTACGGGTAATTGTAGAAGCGCAAGGCCTCCGCCTGATTCGGTACTTTAATCACGTGCTCGTGGATAATATTCGTTTGGATAAAACTCAAAGCGTCGCGTAACTGATGATGCAACGCTCCCTTGAAATAATGTTCGGTAAAATCATCGCCCACGTCGTCCTTGTGACAAACGACCTCGATCCAAGTCCGGTCGAAGAATTTCTCGGGCGCGCGCGAAAAGAACAGTAATCCCACGTTAACTGGACGCAAATATTCGTCCGAGCCTTTGGAAATGTGCATGTTTCGCGTGAGATTCGCCAGGCTAATATGCTTGCTTTCTTCGTAAAGATCACTTTTCACCTCGTGTAAATACGCTTGAATCAACCCCAAATCGAAATCATCAATCGTTGCCTGCTGGTTGATGCGGTCATCAAAAGGAACACGGGTGGCAAGTTCAAAAATCCGCCGCAAGGTATCGCCCTTTGCCGTGACGGTGCTTGAACCTGAACGGATATAATACTGCCGTTGCGCTTTGTCGCCCAGCGTCGACGGCGCTGAATAGGGCCGGAAATCGCCAGCAGGACACCACAAGACCAAGATATGCCGCCCGTCCAACATGTAGGGTTGCATGATGGGCAAATAAGTCGGTTGAATCCGGTTACCCAGTTCCAAAACCTCACCTTGAATTTTGTCCAACTGGTTTTGTTGCAATCCGGCAGGCGGCAATACGGACATCCCGTCATTCGCCTCGATGCCAATGACGATATATCCCCCGCCCCAGTTGTTCAAATCGTTGGCGAAAGCGCACATCGTGCGAATTACTTCCTCGGGATTCCACCCGCGCTTGAATTCCAAGCGTTCCCATTCGACGGAATGACCGTGAACCAGATCTTTTATATTTATCGGTAAACTCATGATCATTTACTGAATTACAAAAATATCATTTTTTACATGATTGAAATATGGGCGTAAATGTAGAAAATATTTTTGGATAATGACAAGATGTGTTATTCCCAAATGCCTACCCGTTTGTATCAATAGCCGCAATATGGGAAGGCCTCTGACAAAGAGTACCCCGGGTTTAGCGCCCGGGGCATGGTCTCTTTATTATTGTGCAACGTTTAATGCTTTCTCTAGCTCGGCTATTGTCGCTTTTATATCCATCGGGTAGCGTACCTTGTAGTCGCTGATGTTTCCCGCACGGTCGATGATAACATACGTGGGAAAATCGGTTACTTTCAGTTTCTGCTCGAGCAAATATTGTTGCCGGGCAGGCAGGCGGTAATGCACGATTTGTGCCCCGGTAAGGTGCTGTTGCTTGATGAAGCTTCTCCATGCGGATTCGGGAGAGTTATTTGCCAGATACATGAAAATCAGGTCTTCACTCTTGAATTTTTCTTCCAGCAGGGGCGAGTATTCCTTGATATTTTCGATACAGGGGCCGCACCACGTTCCCCAGAAATCCATGAAGATCACCTTACCCCGGTAGGGTGACGTGATTTTCGATAAAATCACGTCGGCATCGGTTTCATTTGCCAGATAATCGGTGTTTTTCAGGCTTTCCGGGTATTCGAGTGCTTGATTGTTAAGTGCACCATATTTATCGTTGATTTCTAACAGCATATTCAACAGAAATGGATTTTGTATATACGATTTCATTATCTGCAAATCCGCATCATTCTTCGGCATACGCCTCTGTTCAAAGTCCTTGTAATATAGATGTGCCATGTACCACTCTTTCAAGATCGGTTCTTGCAACAGCGAATCGACCTTGTGACGGCTCATGTCCATAAACTTCCGCATGGTGTAACTCTCATGCGCTTCCTCTATCAAAGGGCCAGCGCGTAATTCATGGACTTTCTCGATCAGTTCCTTGTTGTCAGCAAGTATTTTACCTCGTTCGAGCGTGTCTTTTTCCGCCATGATTTTATTTGCCACGTCCTCGTATTTTTCTACCATTTGCCTATTTTCAGGCGTGTTCAGGTTTGCTTCTTCGAGCAGGTTTTTTAAGTTGTACTCGACCTGTTGATTTTTGGAATAATAGCCGATATAATCGCAAATAAATGATTCATAATCACGTACTAGCATGTATATTAGCGGATCGTGTCGCGAGAAGAAATTTTCATTGACATAATCCATGTAGCCTTCCTGAAAAGGCAGGTAGCCGTTTTTATCCCTCACGTCAAAACGATGCTGCATTAAATAGGATGCAAAATTGTACTTTTCTTCGATTGCCCGCAGGAAACGGAATTTTTCTGAGAGGGCGGGACGGGCGGCCATGTATTTTTTCAGGTGTTCCATCCGTTGATTGTACACGTTTTCGCACACACGTAGGTATTCCGTATCGGAGATGCCTTTTTTCATCTCCTCCTCCCTGTTCACGGAGAGATACAGCGCCTTGTACTGGAACAATTCGTTATTCACGCGGGCGTTGTCTCCCATGCACAGGATTTGTTTGTCGCGGGAATTGAAATCTTCCCAGCTTTTATCGCTTGGCCGGGGAAGCAAGTCGAGCACATCGGCAAAAAGAAAAAGAGTATCGCCGGGCGAGAGCAACATTTGCTTGGTTAAACGCCTCCAGTCTACATACGTCAATTGTGAATTGATAACCGGCACGGTAATGGAAAAGCGCCCCAGTGAATCAATTCCGGTAAAATATCTGACCTCCTCACCCTTAAAAAAATCGTTTATCGCAACGCTAAAGGGCGCCTGATAGCGCTCCTTCACCTCTTTGGGGGCGCCGCCAAGAAGTTCGGGAATCCTGTCGAAATTCCGGTAATAGCCGATAATGGTTGCCGAGTCGCGGCGGAAGGTCGGCGCAGGAAAGGGCGTGTCGTCGGGCGTCTTGTAGTCAGGATAGCGGGTACGTGCCAGCATGTAGTCCTGTTTTTTTGACTTCCCGTTTTTGATGGTTAAGAGGCTGTCGTTCTCCGGCTCGACGTCCAAGTTCAGCGTCCGGTCACCTTTTCGCAGGGTAATTCTCATGGTTTTTCCGCGCTGTTGAACGGCGGCATAATCCCAAAAAGCACATTCGTGAATGGCGAAGTGTTCAAAAAAACCGTACTCCCATTGATTGGATCGCGTTTCAATCCAGTTGCCGATGAGCGAGGCGGGGACTTGCTGCGCGTTGGCAGTAAAAAGGAGAGCGATGGCGAAGAGGAGGGTGCAGAAGAGCCGACGGGGACAACTCGAAATAATTGTCGTGCCCGCGGCTACTTCCCCCGCATGCTTTGACTTACAGGCTACACGCCCGCGGGACGTTGCTTCAAAATGTTTAGCGTTCATTTGTTTTAATTTATCAGTATATAAATGCGACATACGTGTTAAAATACGGGCGTAAATATAGAAAATATTGTTTTGTTAATTTCGGGATTTATACAGGAAAAACGGTTAAGCAGACAAAACAGGACATGGAAAAGACAAAATACTTCTTTTGCTTTTTCGTGTGTAAATACACTTTTAACTCTTTTGTGAGTCAACTTTTTTAGCGAAAGACACACCCGCGCCCCCGCGTCATCCATCTCCTCGAGGCAAAAACAAAAATCCCGCTCCTCGTCGAAATCCGCCGCGTCAAACCGCGGGAACCCCGTCACCCGTGCCCGCGACCCCGCCACTTGCAAAACCCTCGCCCTCGCCTCCAGGAAAAGCCGCCGGAACAGCACCCCGTACTCCTCGTCCATCACCAACTCGTCCGTCATCACGCGCCCAGCGTCATCCCTCGTCCGTTCCCCCGCGTAAGCCGTCTCCGCCTCCACGGCCCGGGCCACCTCGTCAGCCCGGAAAACAAAATGCACCATCTCCAAACCATCATAAACCATATCACCAAAATTTAAAATTCAACCACCTGTATTTAATTATGAATTATGAATTATGAATTATGAATTATGAATTATAACCCCTGACGTTACTTGACGCCCCTGCTCGGCGAAGGCTCCAGCCTTCGTCGCCGCCAAAAGCAAGGCTCCCGCCTTGCCCGCCCCGCGATAATAATTCATAATTCATAATTCATAATTAACAATCCTCCTCTTCGCCCCCGCGACCCTCTCCTCCATCTCCTTCTGCCTCTCCCGCGGCAACCTCTTGATCATCCCCTCCGCCTGCACCACCGCCTCCACGGCCCGCCCCAGCGCCGCCGTCCCCGCCAGCTCCCGCCTGTGCTTCTCCCACTCCTCCAGCGAGATCCTCCCCGCCGCGCGATCCCCCGCGTACCCCTTCAACAGGTAAACCGCCTCCTCCACCCGCTCCCGCGCCCGGAAAAAATCCCCCTGCAGCCCGCTACCGCCAGCGGCGTTATCCCCGTAATCCGAGAAAAACCTCCGCCCCGGCGTCTCCCTCGCCCCCAGCGAAAACCCTTCCCCCGCCAGTGCCCCGCCAGTCTTGCGCGCCACCTCGAACGCGAACGCCGCCGTCTCGAACAACCCGCCGAGATACCCCTTCCCCAGTTGATTCAACACGTCCGGGTTAGGAGAAACCACCCCCCGGCGCACCCCGTCTCCCCCCGTCATCGCGTCCACCGCCCCCGCGAACTCGATCAACCAGTCATCCGCGTAAGCCTCCCCCCGCCGGTTCACGCGCGCCTGCTTGAACCCCGGCAGGTGCCCGTCCGCGTGCTCGTTATACACCGGGCTACCCGTGAACGTCCTGTTCGCCAAAATCTGCCCCACCGGCCGCGCCGCGTCAGGCAACGCCTCCGCCCAGCTCGTCGACAAGTTAGAAACATTATACGGCGCCAGATCAATCAACCCGCCCAGCGTCAAGTAAAACTCCCGCTCCCAGTCCCCCTGCCCCGTCACGCACGAGAACACCCCGGCCCCCACGCCGTGAAACACCCGCAACTCCTGCGGCAGCGGCACCTTGATCACCCCCGATCCCACCGAGATACACCAGTTATTCTTCCTGTCCCACTCCGGCAGCCCGAGATACTCCTCCAGGTCATCATCCCCGCCCAGCAACTGGATCAACACCGGCGTCAGGAAACCCCACGTCCCGTAAGCCAGCAACAACCCCGTCGCCCGTCCCGGGTGCCTCCGCGCCGCCCCCGCGAAATTATCCAGCGCCTGTATCGCCACGTTAGAAAACAAATACAACGCGTTCATGTACCGCGCCCCCGCGTGCCCGCTCCCGGACCGGTTAAAATTCACCGTGATCTCCTTCGCGTCCGAGATCGACCGCGCCACGCTCCGCCCCGCCTCCCGGCTCGTCACGTACACCGCCACCCGGTTCACGTTCTCCGCCCAGTCATTCACCGCCTGCAAAAAACGCGTCACCTTGTTCTCGTCCCACCGGCCGCCCCCGGCCGCCTCCCGCTCCATCCGTCGCGCCAGATCCCTCACCTCCAGCAGCCGCGAGTACCCCGTCTTCCCCCCGTTCGCGATAAACTCCGCCACCACCGCGCTCCCCTGACCGCTCAGGTAGCGCCTCATCTCCCCCCACGCCACCGGCAAATTCTTCACGAAAGCCCCGGTATACTTCCCCCCTTCCTTCACGAACGCCATCGACGTCGCCAGCAACGTGTCCCGCGAAAAATTAGATACCACGAACATCGGGTTCCTCGTCGTGAAATTCGCCGACATGAAACGAGAAACATCCTTCGCCGCCGTGACTACCCCCCCCGTCTCCGCCACGTTCATCCCCGTCGCCGCCTCCGCCACCCGCGGGTCACCGTTCACGTACACCACCCGCTCGCTCCCGTTCACCATCACCGGCACCGCGTGATGCTTCGCCTGCTTCGGCTTGATAAACAACCCGCCCACGTCCAGCTTCCCCTCCCGCGTCGTCGCGTCCCCCTTCTCCTCCAGCCGCGCCATGTTCTCCTCGAACTCCGAGATATTCCGCGCGTAAACCCCCGCGTCCTCCGAGTACTCCGGCCACCGCGCCTCCCACGTCACCGCGCCGTTCCCGTCTATCCCCTTCACGTACCACTGCCTGCTCACCGTCGTCAGCCCCGTCTTGTCCCGGCCCGCCATCCGCGCGAACGCCTGCCGGTGCAAGTTACGCCCCGCCGCGCGAATCGCCGTCGCGTTCATCCCCTCGATATACGCGAAAGGAGTCGCCGCCCGCGACGACCGCCCCTTCGCCGCCGCCAGCGGGTTAACAAACCACTCCCCGGCGTCCCGCCCGTAATCGTAAACATCCTCCGCCGTCACGTCATCATGACCCCGCAGCGGTATAAAATAAGCGTAACGATCCCCCAGCGCCTGCAACTGCTCCCGGCTCATCAACCCGCCGCGATAATACGCCCGCGTCGCGTTACCCGTCGCCGCCCGCGCCCGCTTCCAAAACTCCCCGACAAGCTCCTCGCCCGCCCGCTCCTCGAAACCCGCGACAAACTCCGCCGCCGGCATCCCCACCTCCTTCTCGATCGCCGAAACTCCCGAATAATCTTTCCTTCTCGGCCTCCCCGCCTTCTCGTCCTCCGCCGCCATGAAAGCGTCCCGCTCCATCCCGTGCTTCAACATCGCGTAATTCTCCACCTCCCGCCGCGAGAACCCCGCCTTCTCCAGCGCCCCGATCGCCGCCATCAACGGCTCGTGAAAACGCTTCCGGTACGCCGCCAACGCCGCGTCAATCCTCCCCGGCACCGCCGTCGCCTGCAAGTAAAAATCATCACTATCCGGTATCTCCACCCCCTTCTCCCGTAGCAACTCCTCGAACCGCTTCACCGCGATAAGCCCGTCCTGGTACGCCTCCCTCGCCTTGTTCGACATCCGGCCCAGCCACCCGCGCCCGTCCAGCTTCGCCACGAGTTCCTCCCGTGCCCGCGTCGTCCCCGGGTTTTCCCCCTCGTTCCCCGCCGCCTGAAACCGGGTCCCGCCGTTCCCCGGCGGGGGAGGGGCAGAATTTTCGCCCTCCCCCTTGTTATTCCCGGAAATACCCGTACCTTCGTCACCTGATTCGTTCACTGGCCCGGTCGTTCGGGGGAGAACATCGGTCGTTCGCGACGCGCGGTCTCCAAGAGTCCCGGCCGGGCCTTCTAAAGCACCGGAATCCGCGATCGGGACACGTCCCTCATTCTTTTGAGCGCCTGTCAACTGCCCCGCGGATTCCCCTTTTTCATCCTCCCGCGTGACAATATCATCCACCACGTGAATACTCCCGTTCTCGTCCTTCAGCACGTTCCTCGGCCTCAAATCCGAAACCCTGAACTCCCCGTTCGTGAAAGTATGATCGTTCACCCGCTCGAACCCCAGCGAGCGCATAAAACCAGCGATCTCCCCCGGCGTGGCCTGCACCGCGTCAGGCACGTAACGCTGCCTGAGAATCACCTCGATATAAGGTGCCCGTCGCCCCCCGTTATCAATACCGGTAAACCCGACCAGATCATACCTCGTCCAGGGAAACAACTGATTATGCGCGGCCACCTGGTCAAGCAAGTTCGCCACGCTATTTTGAGAATTAAAAAGATTGTTACTTTTATAAATGACCCCGCTTGCCTCGTCATAAGCCAGCGTGTTCTCGTTGCCACCACCGGCAAAAGGAGCGCCAAGAGAATACAAATCCTCCACCCAGAGGCCGTGATCCTTGGCATAATCAAGAACGGCGCGCTTCTCGACGTCCTCTACCTCGTGCGAGGATAGTTCCCTTGATCCTCCTCCTTCACGGGATAATTGTCCCTGCAATTCCGCTCTTGCTGCTTCAAGGCGTCCTGCAATGAAAGCGGCGACTTCTTTCTCTCGGCCATGTACCTGAATGCCGCCTCCGCGTTTTTCCTGTGAGCTTCTGTCAGATATTCCATGATTCACTTCATTACTTTCGGCAAAATTATGACTTTCCCGCGAACTTTCCAAATCCCTCGCCTCGCTCACCCCCGCTCCATCATAAAGAAACACCTGATCCTCCCTCGCCACGTCCTCCGTCTCCGCCGCCAGCGTCGCGCGCCTCTCCTCCTCCGTCATGTCCATCCGCCGCTGCGCGTTGCGAGCCTCCACCTCGCCCGAGATCCTGCGATATTGCTGGAAAGCCGTCCCCTTCTTCCCGTTCTTCACGAAATCCTCGTAATTATCCATGAACATCTCCCGGCTCATCTCCCCGTACATGTACCGCATGCCGTCCAAAACATCCCCGGCGAGCATCTTCCTGTACCATGCAAAATCCTCGTCATTTAAAATGCGCCCGATATTCTCGTACTTGTCCCCGTCAAGCTTCCGCGCGTTATCGTCAAAATCCCTGTACGCGAGCTCCCACTCGCCCGGATCGCTAAATTGCCTCTCGTTACCCCCGCGGGCGAACCCCTCGATACCCTGTATGGCGTGCTGTATCTCGTGCACCATGACCGACAGCATATCGCCTCGTCCTATACTATTCCTGTCAAGCGTGATCACCTTGCCGGAATGGGAATAAGAACCATGTCCCCCCTCCACCTCGCCCAGTATAACGGCCACGTTATCCAGTTCCGGGTAAGCCTTGAACAGTTCCTCGTTCTCCACGACATCCGAAAGCCTTTTCATCCCCCCGTTTTTCGCGAGATCATACCACCCCTCGCCCCACTCCACGTCTGGTATCTCGTGCCGCCACTTCCCGTCGGTCCCACGCT
>JAISAV010000269.1 GCA_031266545.1 Odoribacteraceae bacterium
GCGGATGGCCCCGTCGATCTCCGGCGTCACGACGCTCTGCGAGAGGAAGCCGCCGAGCATGCCCATCGGGTCGGCCTCCCACGTCTCCACGAGGCTGTTGACCGTCAGGGGCGCGAAGAGGGGGACGTCGCGCTCCCGCAGGAACTCCACCACGCGGTCGCCCAGCCGCCCGTGCGGCAGGTTGATCACCGCGTCCGGGGCGATCGCGCGCAGGAACTCCTCCAGCCGGCGGAACGAGGAGAGGGGGTAGACGTTGATCCCGGCCGCTTCCAGCGCGGCGATCAGGCCCGACGGGTCGGCCATCTGCCCGGTGACCGCGACGCGCTTGGCGCCCTCGCGCCAGAGTCCCGCTTCTTTGTAGAATCGCTCGTATTCCTCGACCGACGCGAACTCCAGCTCCTCGTCGGCCGAGGCGTGGTAGAGATAGTCGGGGGAGCGGCGCGCCGCGTCCTCGAAGGGGCGGAGGGAGGTCACCTTCCGGTCGATCTCCGCGCGGGTGTAGTTCAGCAGGCTGCGGTAGTTCCGCCGCCCGCCGCCGCCGAGGTAGGCCGCCACGCGCTCCCGGCGCGCAGGGTCGAGGTTGGAGATGTCATTCGCCGGGTTGGTCGCCATCGTCGTGAAGAGGGGCACCCCCTTGTCCGCCGCGCGTTGGATGAGCGCGCGTTGCGATTCTATCACCCGCAGTCCCATCCCGTTCACGAATACCATGTCGAAATTTCCCAGCCGTTCCAGTTCCTCTACCTCCACCTCGCTGATTTTCACGCGGGGGTTGTCGTTCGCCCGGGCGATCTGGCCCAGCGTGATCGCCTGAAAATTCACGAAGGCGATCCTCGTCGCCCCGAAATAACGCTCGTAAATGACGTAGCTCGCCACGATCAACGCGGCGAGCGCGGTCAGCGCAATGATGTATTTTTTCATCTCTTAAATTTTTATCGACAGCGTCAGCATGTAATCGATCCCCCGGCTCAGCGAGGCATACGTGTCACCCGTGACGTTCTTGTCCTTGAAGTTAAAAATATTATCAATCCCGGCCACCAGCGAGATCCCGCGAGGGAACTCCGCGGCGAGGTTCAGCTTCCAACTGTCGCGCGCCGCGTTTTTCTGGTAGGAGTAGAGGCCCGTGCCTTGGTTCAGGCTCCAGACGTTGACGGCGCACATCCATCGCCCGCTCAGGCTGGCGTGCGCGCGCGTCTTCCCGATGTCGCGGCCGTACTCCGCGCGGAACGTCGACGAGCGCGGGCGTACCGACGAGCGGTTGCGGCCGTCGATCTCCGCGTAATCGTCGACGTACGCGAACGAGGCGCGCAGGCCCAGCCCGAACGCGAAGCGCGCCCGCGCCGTGACGTCGACGCCCGCCGTCTTCGCCTCGTCGGCATTCATGTTCACCATGAACCATTCCCCGTTTTCGATCACCTCCTGCAGGACGATCTTGCGCTTGAAGCGGTTCACGTATCCCGACACGGTGGCGTTGAAGATGCCCCGGTTTATCTCCGCCGATAGCGAGAATTGACGGCTCACCTCGGGTTTCAGGTCGCGGTTGCCGAGGAGCGTGAACATGCCCTGGTGATCCCACTCCGAGTATAGTTCCTTGAGCGACGGCGAGCGAAAACCCGTGGCGAAGCCCCCGCGGAAGGTGAACATCCCCCGCCGGTACATGGCCGAGAGCTTCGGGCTGACGTGCAGGTCGTACTCCGAGTGATAGTCCAGCCGCGCGCCCGCCACGAGGCTCAAGCCCTCGAGCGCGCGGTACTCCTCTTGGAGGTAGTAGACGTAATTCCGCACCCCGTTCGAGGTCGTGTCCTTGAACATGTAGTGCATCAGGCGCTCCGCGTTTACCTCCACGCCCGTCACGAGGTGGTGCTTCTCGCCCGGGGCGAGGGAGTAGGCCAGCCGCGCGTTGTCCAGCACGTCGCGGTACGTGTGCTCCTTGCGGCCGGTCAGGATGTAGTCGATGTGCTTGTCGAAATGGTCGCGGTTATAGCTCAGTTCCAGCACGTGGTTCTCGTTGAAGATGTATTTCGCCCGCGCGCCTGCCGAGTACTCGGCGGAGAGATCCTCCTTCTTGTTGTTCAGCGCCGCGAGGTAGGAACGGTGGTACGCGTAGTACGATCCCGTCGCGGTCAGGCTCAGGTGGCCGTTGACGTCGTAGCCCAGCTTCTCGCTCGCCTGCCACACGCGGTAGCCCGACACCGCCGTCGTGCCCGGCTGCCCGAGCACGACGGAATCCCGTCTCCCGGCCGTCTCGTACACCGTCGTCGTCCCCTCCCGGTCGTCCAGCGAGAAGGGTTTTCGCGAGCGGTAAGAGCCGGACGTCAGCGTCGAAAAATCGCCGCGCCGCGCCCCCAGCGAGGCCGCGTATTTCCGCTCGTCGCGGCTCGTGAGCGTCGCCGAGAGCGTGCCCGCCAAGCGGCGACGCACGTCTTTCGTGATGATATTCACCACGCCGCCCAGCGCGTTCGAGCCGTAAAGCGTCGACATGGCGCCGCGCACGATCTCCACCCGCTCGATGTTATCCACGTCAAAGCGGTTGAAGTCCACGTTATCCGCCGCCCCCTCGCCGGCCACGCGCTCCCCGTCCACGAGGAAAAGCACGTAGCCCGCGTCCATCCCCTGGAACGTCAGCGTGGGGAGTCCCGTCCCGTGGTGGCGCCCGAACTGCACGCCCGGCAGCTCGTATTCCAGCAACGATTGCATGTCCAGCGGGTTCAGGCGCCGGATGTCCTCGCCCGTGATCACGCGGGTGATCACCGGCACGTCCTTCAGCGGCCGCTCCGCCCGCGTGCCCGTCACCACCACCTCCTCGAGGTCGTTCAGCGCCCGCCGTAGCCGGAACGTGAGCGTCCCGCCCTCCTCGCCCGCCGGCAACTCCCGCGGCTCGAAGCCCACGTGACTGGCCACGAGCACGCGCTCGCCTTCACCCGTGCGCAAGCGCAACGCGAACTCCCCCGCGGCGTTCGTCTCCACGCCCGCGTTCGTCCCTTTCACCCGCACCGTCGCGTGCGGCAACCCCGCGCCCCGGTCGTCCAGCACGACGCCGCGGATCACGCGCATATCCCCGGCCGCCGCCCCCGCGTAAACGAGGAGGCACAGCGCCACCAATAACGCCCGCCGCGGGCGCCTCAAAATTCTCTCGTGTTTCATCATGATTTTAATATTAGTCGTTCACTCCGGGATGTAGATGATCTCCCCGTTTTCCAGCTCGTAAGCCACGCCCACCTTGCGTCCCCGCGTCCCCTGCCCCTCCTCGCCGGAGGGCTTGTAGCGCGTCACCTTGTTCCCCTCTTTCGTGATAATCTCCATGTTCTCTTTCCCGGGATTCTTTACCACGGTGTAATCCTCCCGCGAAAAGACCTCCGTCATGTTGTACTTCGCGACCAGCGCCACCATCAGCGCCACGGCAAACACCATCGCCACGTCAAACAGGTTCGTCAGCAGTCCGATCGGGTCGGCCTCCTCCCGGCTCGCCAGCGAGCGCCTCTTCCGTCTCATGCCTGCCGGTTATCTTGGAAGAGCAACTCCGCCACGTAATCCAACTGCATCAGGTCGGAGGCCAGCCAGCGCTGCCTCACCTGCAACACGAGGTAACCGATCGCCCCCGTCAACAGGCCCAGCACCGTCGTCGCGAAGACGATCTGCATGTTGTAGGCCATCGAGCCGATGTCCCCCGTCGACAACCCCACCAGCGCCGGACCCATCGGGATCAGCGTCCCCATCAGGCCGAGAATCGGGCCAAACTTCGCGGGCAGGCGCACCTTGCCCAGCTCCGCGTCCACGCGCAGCTCGTACTCCGAAATCGTCCTGTTGACCAGCGCCGGGCTATCCCGCCGGTCGTGCAGCGCCACCAGCGCCCCGGTAAAAGGCGTCGGCGGCAACTCCCGCAACGCCCCGGCCAGCGCCGCGACGCCCGTCCGCTCCACGTCCGCCAGCAACCCCCGCAGGCACTTCTCCTCGCGCCCGCGGTACAGGTAAAGGCTGAAAAAACTGCCTCCCTGCACCAGCGATTTGAAGAAGAAAAAAAGCAATCCCAAGACCACGGGCACCAGTAGCCCGTTGGAAATCCAAAACATTAATTCTGTTATGCTTTTCATGATATTCAATTATGAATTATGAATTATGAATTATGAGGGGGACGAATCACGAGATTTCTTTCGTAATTCGTAATTCGTAATTCGTAATTTCCGACAGGTGTAGCCGGTTAAAAACAATACTCCTGCCACTGCCAGTGCCACCGCCAGCGCCCGCCAGTCCACCGGCCCGCCCGCCGACCGGATCATCGCCGACGGGTGAAACACCGTGCAGCATACCGATAGCGCGAAGACCAGCAACGCGACCACCGCCGTCAACTCCAACCGCGCCTCCCGGCCCGGCAACCAGCGCGACAGCAACCAGCCACCGCCACCCACGCACAACCCCGCCACGGCGGCGTAAAACCCCGTCACCGTGACAAATCCCGTCCCCGGCAGCCGGAAGAACAGCGTCAAGTGAAGGTAATAGAGCGCCGGGAATACAAGGATCCCCGGCAGGTAACGCGCCACCAGCAGCACCCCCCGCGGCCGCCGCTCCCGCGACAACGCGTGGCAAAAGCCCGCCAGCAGCAACAAGTCGATCATCACCACCGCCGACACGTCCATCGTCGCGTCGACCCCCGACAGCGTCCGCTCCACCGCCACCTTGCTCCCCTCGATCGCGAAGGGATGAGTCGCCGCCACGAACGCCGCGCAAGCCGCGCCCCACGCCACTTTCTCCCACGCGCCCGGGAACAGGCTCGTGACGAGCGTCGCCTTCAACAAGGCGAAGAGGGCCATCAGCAGCAGCACCGTCGACATTGACTCAGGGCTGGATCTCGTAGGAGAAGGTCACGTGTCCCGTCACCCCCTCGTCGTTCGTGTTGTCCGTGAAGAGCACCTTCACGTGCTTGCCCGCGGCGGTACGCACGATGTAGACCACCTTGCTCAGCACCGTGGGCGGCGGCATCGTCGATAGATCCATGGTCACCCACGTGCCCAGTACCTCGTTTTTCGAGTCCTCCGTGTACACCGGCGGCATGCCCGACAGGTTGATGTCGGCCGTCACGTCCACCTCGTAGCCCGCGGCGGGGATCGTGGCGACGTCGTTAAACTTCTTGTACTCCGTCTTCAGCGCCGCCCCCTGTCCCGTCCCGGAGGCGCCCCCGTTGGTCTTCAGGTCGTAGCGGTGGAGGGCGATGTCCCATGACAGGTCGTCGCGGGGATCCGTGACGGCCACCACCTGCCCCCTCTCGAAGGAGAAGTAGACCCACTTCGTGTAGTCCGAGGCGTTCACGGTGACGGTGCCCCGCCCCTGGCTCCCCTCGAACGAGACGACGACCGGCGCGGGCATGTCCACCACCGTGACCGTGATCTCGAGGTTGGCCCGCTGGGCGGAGATGGTGCCGGTGAAGACCACCTCCGAGTAGAAGGTGCCCGACGCCCGCGCGCTCCCGGCCACCGAGTAACTCCCGGCGTTGTTCGCGTCCGGCGCGACGACCGCCCGCGCGGTCACGTTCGTGATCAGCATCTCTCCGTATTGCACGTTGTCCATCCGCAGCGCCACGGAGTCCTCGCTGACGCGGGTCACGACGATCGTGCACGCGTCTATCGTCCCGACCTCTTGCCCGGCCACCTTCAACGCGGCCGTCCCGGCGTAAGTCCCCACCACGTTTATCGCGTGATCCACCTTCGGATCATCATCATCGCTACACGCGCAAAAGGCGGCGCACAGCGTGAACAAGCTCACAAAAACTCTCGAATTTCTCATCTGTACATAGTTTAATGATTAATGTCGCAAAAATGGAGAGAGTTCAAGGGCCCCGCAATCCCTAAAAATGATGAAATTTTTTATAAAACCTACCCATTTATGGGGAAGGAACCGGGGGAAATTGACTTATTTGTACATCATCCCTATACAACGTTGTATACAGTCTCTATACAACGTGGTATACACACCCTATACAACGTGGTATAACGACGCTATACAAATGAAATGTAAAATTAATGGGCGCTGTCGGTGACATCCGTTCGCCCGACCACGCCTGCCTCTCCTCGAGGGCACTAACTTACGCCTTTCAATATCTAATCTTTCAACAGATACTTATCCATTGACTTGATAAACTTGTCTAACTCTTTGCTTTTGTATTTTTCTATGCAACTTAAAATAATCGCCTTTTTATTACCTAAATCTTCAATTGGAGAGGGTTCTATGGTTTCAACAAACTTTTTTGCATAATCCTTAACCTCTTGAAACGCCTCTGGATTATATCGGAGAATGTCAAAATACACGGTTTGCGATATGTCATTTTCCCCTATCTGTTTGTCTTTAAATCCTTCCGTGATGCATATGCAGAGAAAGTACTCTTTAAGTAGTTCCCTTTGTAACGTGGTTTTTTTTATCTCCGTCGCCGGACGTTGCCCCGAACAAGTTGTCAGAGATAAAATAGACAATGCCAAAATAAAAGATAATTTTTTCATGTTGCAAATAATTAAAATCTCCACAGGTTATAACGATACGCTTAACACGCCTGTCTGGTATTTGTCGGCTGTTCCTCCATAGGAGGTGTCGTGTCCGTCGATTTTATCCATGATAATCTTTTTCATAATTCTCGTTTTAGAAAGAAAAGATCATTGTATCCAACGGTTCGTGCTGTCCGGTTTAAGAGAGAATTTTCTAAAATGCCAAATTTCATTATCGATAAACTTCTTTCCATTGGCAATGCTATACATTCTAAGAAAGGTCGTGTCATTTAGCACATGCCCAAACGATTTTGTGACGGGTAAGCCTCCCCCCACGGACGTGTCCCATTTTTCATACCATATGCTATTCCCTGAAATCAAGAATACTCCCCACCCGGATTTGTCATGTTGTAAATCTGAATTTGCTTCTGGTATCCTCATATCAACGCTATCCAAGTTTGTTGTTCCACTGTAACGCCCGGTCAACCTAATGCCATTTCTATAGAAAAATTGAATGATCGTGCCACCGGGTACTGTCGGAAAATGGTAATAATACCCGTCAATTCTCAACTCGTTACCGGTGTATGCTGTTCTCTGGATGGTCAGTTTTTCATCCGGGAACCATTGCGCGCACCCTTGCGCACCACAGGCGATCGCACCAGCAATCGCAAGACCTATTACCAGTATAGTTTTCATAGCTTTCGTATTTTAATTTACCATAATGTCCCCCCGTTTCCAACTCCGAAGTAGAAATACCATTAAAATCACCCTCCATCGCCCCGATTACCCAAGCACAAAGATAAAAAGGAATGGCAAGAAATCGTACGGGACGCAAAATTATTTGCGCAAGAAATGTGGACGACAGTTTATTGGCGACCATGCTTTGCGGTACATTTGAAAACTTTCAATCTCGCTTTCCTTTACATCCATTTCGGCTTTGTCTAAATTAACATACTTTGGAGAACACCACCCAAACTAAA
>JAISAV010000276.1 GCA_031266545.1 Odoribacteraceae bacterium
TGACCCGCCGGACATGAAAAACCGGGTCACCGGTGAAGGTAACCCGGTCGAATAGACCGCGCAGGGGGGTGAAAAAAAGGAATTAATAAGGGGTGTTCTGCGGGTCGAAATTGCACCAACCACTTGTCCAGTTTACCGCGGCGGTTTCGTTAGGCCCGAAAGCGCCGGCGTAATTTACCTTCTCGAACCACGAGGAGACGAGGGAGTTTGTCCACGAGGCGGCAGTGGCGAGGGGGCTGTTCGCCGCCGGGAAAAGGGGTTGCGTGAGGGGACTCAAGGTGCCGGAGAGCTGTAAGGCGCTCGTCGAGGGGAAGACGCTATTCCCGCCGCCTGACCTGTTGAAATAATCGCTGCCGAACGCGCCCGGGTCATCGGGACTCAGTTGCGTGCCGCCCGACCAGTACTGGGCATCCTGAAAATTCTTCACCATGCCGGCCATGACGCAGTTCGTCACGTTGAGGAGGCCGTCGGTGGCCCACTGCCGCGTGGTAGAACTTTTATCATTCTCGATGATCAGGCCGACGGGGAAGGCGGCGATCAGGGAGTTAAAGATGCTCAACTGCGTGTTGCGGCGCAAGTGCAAGGCCGCCTGAAAGCGAGCGTCGGTGCTGCTCCCGTTCACGCCCGCCTGATCGGTGTAAGCCGCGGGATTGGCCACCGGCCCCAGCAGGGTGACGTTGGCGAAAACGGGCCGGGTGAACGCGCCGGGCGTGAGGGACGCGGTGGCGTTATTATCCGACTCGAAGCCGTTAGAGGCCGACTTATCGCCGATCTTCGGGTCGCGGATGGCCAGTGCGAACTGGATTTTGCCGCTGAAGCCGTTATCGGTGTCGAAATCGTCATCCCAGCCGTTGAAGGCGACGAGGTACTTGGCGTTCACCGCGCCGCCGAACCACTCGAAGGAGTCGTCGCCGGAGTAGGAGACCTGCAGGTGATCGAGCGTCGTCCCCGATCCCACGGAGCCGAGCGTGATCCCGTTGATCTCGTTGTCGGTATTGTACTCGATACCGGCAAACTCGCAGCGGACGTAGCTCAGGACGCCGGAGTTGTCGGCCGGGTCGTTGCCCCCGTGATTGGAGCGGACGCCGCCCTCGATGGTCTGCTCGCCCATGTTATTGGGGGCCTTGCCCAGGAGGATAATGCCCCCCCAGTCCCCGGAGCGGCGACTGCCCGGCGCCTGCGCGGAGGTAAAGACGATGGGGCGTTCCTTGCTCCCGCGGGCGATGATCTTGCCGCCGCGCTCGATGATGAGGGTGCCCTGGGTGGCTTTCTCGCCCTTGATGATGACGCCCGGCTCGATGGTGAGCGTGACGCCGTTGGGGACGTAAACGAAGCCGCGGAGGTTGTAGGTGTTCGGGTAGGCGAGCGTGGTGTTCTCCCGGATCTCGAAGTTTTCCCGGGAGCCGTCTCCGATGTCCAGCGTTTGGCCCACGGGCGGCGCGGGTTCGGGATCGTCATTGTTGCAGGCTACCTGCGCGAGGGTCATGCCCAGCGATAGCGCCAGACCGATGATGCGTGTCATTGTTTTCATGTTTCTCAAGTTGTTTAAAAGTTATTCTAATTTTAAAGATACCCCCAGCGTGATAGAACAACCGGGGTTGTATTTTCTCGTGATTTGCTCGCGTTCGTGGATCGTTCCCGCGCGTTCAAACCGGGGGAATTGCTTGTAGAGGAGATCCCCGGAGAGGATATCCTTCAGGGTGCATTGGATCTCGATCCCCCGCCCGACGCGTTGACGGAGGGCGAGATCGAGAAGATCGCGGGGCATCTCGTAGGAATCGGGGATAAGGGTATTGATGTCCGGGTTAACGCTATTGGACTTGCCCAGCCCGACGATCCGCTTGCCGATGCGGTTGTAGAGGAGGGAGAGTTGGAGGCCCGCCCGCTCGTTCCGGTAGAAAAGCCCGGCGTTGATCACGTAGGGGGATTGCCCCTGCATGGCGCGGTCAGGCTCCGAGACGATCTCCCCCGGGCGGAAGTGGACGCGGCCCCGGATCCACGCGACGTTCAGGAGGCCCGTGAGGTCGCGCCACAGTTTTTTCCGCGCCTCCACCTCCACGCCCCAACTGACGGCGCGGGCGGCGTTCTCGTGGTTATAGCGCAGGGAACCGCCCATGTCGATGAACATCCACTCGATCGGGCGCTTGAAATGCTTGTAAAAGAGGCCCGCGCTGAGGCTCTCGTCGGGGGCGAGGTAGACCTCGTGGCGGAGGTCGACGTTGTGGATGGAGGCCGGGCGCAGGTTCTCGTTGCCGCCGATCTCGCTGAACAGGTCGAAATCGAAGTACACGGACGGGGAGATCTCCCGCAACTCCGGCCGGTTGACCGACCGCCCGTAGGCGAGGCGCGTCTGGTGCCTCGCCGAGAAGCGGTAGAGCGCGTTCACGGAGGGGAAAAGGTCGAGATAATTCTCGCTCTTGCGGCTCTCGAGGACCAGTCCCGGCGCGTCGGAGCGGTCGCGGGAGAGGTTCGTGTGGTAATTCTCCGCGCGCAGCCCGGCGTGGAGGCTGAACTTGTTCCAGGGGATCTCGATGGCGAGGTACCCGGCGCCGAGCCACGTGGTGGCGGAATAGGCATTCGTCTTGCGCGTGATCTCCTCGACGTAGACCTTGTCGGCGCCGAGGTAGCGATCCTCGAGCATCTCCTGCACGGGCAGCCTCAGGTAGCGTTGCCGCTCCTCGTGGGAGAGCTTGTCGTAGCGGTAGATAAACTCCCTCGGCTGGTACTCCCTCGCGCGGAACTCCCCGCGGAGGCCGCCCTTCAGGTTGCCACCCGCGAACGACCGCCGGTAATCGAGCGAGACGGAAACCCCGTGGTCGTGCAACCGCTGGAAATAGCGCGTGATGCTCTCGTTGAGGGGCGTGGCGGTGGGGATATCCGCCGCCGACCCGATGCCCGCGTGGTAGGTAACGATCCGCCGGTCCGGCTCGCCGAGGCTCGCGAAGGAGTACCCCGCGTCCCAGTCGAGGCCGGCGTCGGGCGACAGCTCGTGCCTCCCCGCGAGTTGCCCGCTGTAGACGAGGCGCGACGAGTAGCGCGTCTCCGTCTGCTTGCGGTAATACATGCTGCTCATGTCCTTGATCCCGGCCCGCTCGGTGAGCCGGTTGCTGCCCAAGATATTCAGGATGTTTTTCCACTCGAGGCGGTGCGCGGGAGAGAGGTGGAAGGCGCGGTTGTGCATGAGGCCCACGCGCGCGTCGTGGGAAAACTGGTCATCCTCGTAATCGTCGAGGTAGACCGGCTTGTCCGCCGCGCCGGAATAGATCCCGTAGCGGGCGTTCTTCATCCCGGCCACTCGCTTGAACGTGTTGCTGTAGGTGATGGCCGTGATGCTCCCGGCGAGCCTTCCCCCCTCGCCCTCCCGGCGGCGGGCGATCACCAGCGACAGGCGCTGGTCGGGCAGGGGTGCGGATTGCTTCACGCGCCAGTCGTTATTAAATCCCCGCCGCGTGAGGTGCGAGATGTCGGCCGTGTCGACGAGACTCCCCGCGTGCGCCGGGAAGGAGCGCGCGAGGTGGCGCTTGTTCAGGTCGAAACCGAGGAAATCGGTCGCGCCGCCCGGGTTATAGCGGAAGGGATGGAACTGCGTGTTGAAATTAAACCCGGTGGCGTAGCTCGCCTCCGTCCGGTTCTCGTCGGGGATTCCCTTGGAGGTGATCCGGACGAAGCCGCCGGAGAAGTCCGCCGGGATCTCGGGCGCTGGGGACTTGTAGACGATCAGGTTATCCACCTGGCTGGCGGGGAGGAGGTCGAAGGGAAAGGCGCGGCTATCGCTCTCCATGCCGGGGAGGGCGACGCCGTCGATCCACGCGGCGTTGTAACGCGGCGAGAGTCCCCGCACGATGATAAAACGATCGTCGACGAGGGTGATCCCCGGCACGCGCCGCGCCACCTCGGAGGCTACCCTGTCGGGGGTCTTGGCGATCTGGGCCGCCGACACCCCGTTGGCCACTTGCGCCATGACCTTGATGGCGTTCACCATGCCGCCCTCCGTATCACGCCGTCGCCGACCGGTGACGACTACCTCGTCGAGCGCCGTCACGTCACTTTCCAGGGCGAAATCCTGCCGGGTGACGCCCCCCGTCAGCTCTCGTGTCACCTCGATCGTCCGGTACGACACGCAACTCACCACGAGCGTGCACCTCTCCCCGCTCACCCCTTTGATGTCGTACTCTCCCCGCGCGTCCGTCACGGCGCCTTTGTTCGTGCCCTTGACCCGCACCGTGACGCCGGTCAGCGGCTCGGCGGTGGCGGCGTCGCGCACGCGGCCCGCGATCTCCCCCAGCGGTTCTCCCGCGTGCAGGGGGAGGAGGTATAATAATAGGAGTAAGGTAATCTCGAATTTTCTCATGTTGGTTTCATTTTTTACACCGCGAAGCTACGGGCCGGATATTACCAAACCGTTACGAAACCTTTACAAGCCGATAAACTTTTTTCAATTACGAATGACGTCCCCCCTCTCGTAATTCGTAATTCCATGTTGTTTACTTAAGGGCAGAAAGTCTGATAACGTTAGGGTAGACGCCGGAAGGCGTCACATATTGATAACCTCGGGTGAAACCCGGGGAAGAATACCTCCCTCCTTCCTCAACCCCGTAGTGGGTTGAATATCGTTCATATGACGCCCCATCCATATGCTCGTTCAACCCGCTTCGGGGTTGAGGAGAAAGAGGATAGCTTTTCCCCGGGTTTCACCCGGGGTTATCAATATTTGATGCCTTCCGGCATCCCTCACGTAAACGACATTGAATGACGAATTACGAGGTAGGGGACGTAATTCGTAATTCATAATTTTTCGTAGCTTCGCGGGTATTAATCGAGAGACCCATGAAAGAGGTAATGGTTCAGTACTTGCAACGCAACCTGCTGCGGTGGTTTGACGAGCACGGGCGCGTCTTCCCGTGGCGCGACCCCGCCGCGACCAAGTACCAGCAGATCCTTTC
>JAISAV010000023.1 GCA_031266545.1 Odoribacteraceae bacterium
GGGCTGCAGCCCCGGCATATCCCCGCCCAACGCAACGCGTTGGGTAAGAGACACGATTTCTATTCCGCGCCCTGACGGGGCAGCATACTCATTTTCAATATACTGCCCCTTCAGGGCGCGGCACAAGGTGCGTGTCATATCCCAAGGCGTTGCCGTTGGGCTGGGTTATGCCGGGCCTTCAGCCCTCCTAACCACTAATCACTAACCACTAACCACTAATCACTAACCACTAAAATTCGTAATTCGTAATTCGTAATTCGTAATTTCCTCTCTACGGGATAAACGCGCCCGCTATCTCGCTCCACGGCCCTTGCTCGCCGCGCGTGTTTTCCCAGCAGAGGCAGAAGTAGACGGTCTTCCCCCGCTCGCGCTCGTCAAAGTCGAGGACAAACGGCGATCGCGTGGCGAACGCCGCGTTCACCAGCCCCTCCAGCGCCGCGGGCGGCGCGGCGAGGAGCGCCCAGCGGATGACGGCGCCGCGTTGCCCGTCGGGCTTGCCCCGCGACCTCCCCTGCCCCCTGTCCCGGAAGTAGACCTTCAGGCAACGGATCGTGCCGCTGTCCACGTCGAAAAGCGGGTAAGTCGCGGCCACGGGCGACGGCGTCCTCGCCGACGAGGGGACGACGATACCCATGCCGCGCAGCTCCTCGCCCGTCACGCGGGTGCCGGATTGCAAGGTCTTGACCAGCACGCGCAGCAATTTCTCGTACGCCGCCCGCCTCGCCGTCTTGGCGGCGGTCATCGCGGGGGTACGCGTGGCGGGATTCTCGTAAGCGGCCCACGCCGCCGTCCAAACGGCCCGCGCGGGCAGCAATTCACCGTCCATCCACGCGGCGTCAAGGCCCCACGCGGCGCGATTAGCGTTCGCCGTGGTCACGATAATCTCTTGCGCGACGTTAAAGTCGATGTCTTTCTTTGGAATAGTCCTCTGCTGGCTCATAATATTGATTCTCAGCGGTTAATTATTAAAGTTATGATTCACGGGATTAAGTCTGCAATCCGCAGACACGAGTCTGTGATCCGCGGACACAAGTCTGCAAGCCGCGGACACAAGTCTATGACTTGCGGACTTAAGTCTGCAAGTCGCAGACTTAAGTCTATGATTCGCGGACACAAGTCTGCAAGTCGCAGACTTAAGTCTATAACTCGCAGACACAAGTCTGCAAATCGCAGACTTAAGTCTATGACTTGCGAACACAAGTCCATGACTTATCGCTTCAAATTTTTGTTTCATATCTTTGCTAAAAATTTGAAGCAAAACTAACGAATGTTTTGAAATAATCAAAATCAAGCGCGCACGCGCTTTTGGGTGGGACACCGAACGGGGGGCGAAAGATTTTTCGCCCCTACGCGGGACGCCAGATATTCGTGGACGTGTACGCGACGCGATCGGGCGGACGGCGTGTAGGGGCGAAAAATCTTTCGCCCGGTATAACGCCTGCCCCCGTTCCGAAGGGGCGGTATGTTGAAAATGAGTATGCTGCCCGGCAGGGGCGCGGAATAGAATGCTTATCTTTTACCCAACGCGTCGCGTTGGGCCGGGTTATGCCGGGCCTTCAGCCCTTAACTTGATGACATTGGGCTTTCACTCACGGATATAAACACATAAATGCTACGCACTGACGTTGCATTTTGGGGGACGGCCGCGCGATTACTCGTCGTATCGCTCGCCCGGGTCTATCACGGGATCCGCGGCGGGGTCATCCGTGCCCATCGCGTTTAGCGCCGCGAAGTCGAGCGCGGGGCGGTTGTTCTTGGCCGGTTTGGTGAAGCGAGCGCGGGCGCTGACGTTCGCGGTGAAGTAGCCGCCCATCTTCAGGAAGATCGCGCCCGCCCGCTCGTCACCCGCGGGCATGACGCCCCCGGCATAATCCACGCGGTGGCCCGCGGAGGCCGTGGCGTCGTTAGTGAAGAGGTAGCCCGTAGGCTCGAAGAATTCGCCATCCTTGCTGATATACCACTGGTTGTCCCACGTGCCGCGGCGAGCGAGGTTACCGACGGCGGGGTTGAAATTTTCGAGGAAGTGATGGGCGCCCGTATACCATCGCGCGCGCGGCGGTCGCCCGTTGTTATCCGCGGCGTCCAGCTCGATACGCCGCCACTCGGCGATAAAGATCCAGCCCGCGCCATCGTGGAACCATGCCTTGTAGAGCGAGGAGTTGGGGTACTTGTCCTGTCGCGGGTGAGGACGCACGCGGGTCAGCATCTTGTAAGTCTTCCCCGCTTGCCACGCGTGCCGGAGGTAACTCTGCCCGCCGGATCCCTCGCCGCCAAACTTCGTGTAGGTGATGGCGGGGCGATAGCCCGGCTGGTTGTTCACGCGGACGAGCCGTGGGGCGTACTTTCCCATCAAGGAGGGGTTGTCCGTGCTATAGGCCGACCAGACGGAGAAAAGCACCCGGCGCTCCCGTTCCGAGTTCACCTGTATCCCGGCGTAACCCTCGCCGAAGCCGTTACACATAAAGTAGGAGCCGAGCACGTCCTGCCCCCCCGGGATAAAGACCTCGCTGTAAAAATATTCCATGTCCCCGTCGGGCTTGTCGGGACGAACGTGCACCGAAGGGCCGCGGCGCCCGAAGTGGGCGTTGGACGGGGGAACGAAATTAAGGCCCGCGCCGCCGACGCCCCGCGTGGCCTCGCCCGACAACAACAACTCCGGAAAACGGAAATAGTAGTCGCCGTTACGCTCGCCCACCGCCCGCAAGTCAACGCGCAGCATGTTCCCGGCGTGTCCCGGCTTGACCTCCGGCAGGAGGAGCCGGTGAAGCGACAACGTGTCGACGGAGGGATCTTCCTTGCCGTACGCGTAGTCGCGATCATACGGCCGACCAGCCGCGGTGGCCAAGACGTCGTTCACGTACACCTTCACGTTTAGCGTGTTGGGACGCCCCGCCCCGCCGCCGGAACAGCCGCGCAGGGCAAGGCGTAACTCGCCGTGACCGCGCACGTTGACGTAAACGCTATAGACGGTCGTGTCGCTGGTCCACCTCCCGGTGCCGTCGGTCGGGTGAAGCGCCCAGCGAGAGCGTAAATTGTTGACGTAAGCGTTCGAGTAGAGGGGAACCCGGTAGAGCGAGTCTCCTTTCTCTACCTGCTCTCGAGCGACCGAGAAGCCGCTGCCGGCCGACAGGACGAGCAGGGTCGCGACGATAAATATCCCGGGGAAAAAATAGTTCTTTTTCATCATCCAGACTTTTTAATGTGAGCGGTCAACGGGCCTTAATCCCGCCTCGACAGGAAAATCATCACGTAATAGAGCAGCGTCGCCAGCGAGGAGAGGGCTGCCACCACGTAAGTATACGCGGCCCATTTCAACGCGTCCTTCGCGTAGGGCTGCGATTCGGCGGAGGTGATGCCCGACGTCCTCAACCAGACCAGCGCCCGGCGGCTGGCGTCAATCTCCACGGGCAACGTGACGAAGCTAAACAACGTCGTCAACGCGAAGAGGCAGATGCCGATCAATAACAAGGAGGGGAAGCTCTCCACGAAGATAATCCCGGCCAGCAGGATCCACGACATCCACCTCGAGGCAAACGAGACGGCCGGCACGAGCGCCGAGCGCAAGGATAACATGCCGTAAGCCCTGGCGTGTTGCAACGCGTGGCCGCACTCGTGCGCCGCCACCGCCGCCGCTGCCACATTGGCAGAATGATAAACCTCCCGGCTCAAGTTGATCGTCTTGTTGGCAGGGTTGTAGTGGTCGGTCAACTGACCGGCGACGCTCCCGATCTTCACTCCCTGCACGCCGTTATCCCTCAGCATCTTCTCCACCACGTCCCGCCCGGTCATCCCGTTGGCGGTCGGGATCTTGGAATATTTCTCGAAACGCCGCTTCAACTGCCAACTAACCAGCCAGCTAAGCAACATGAACCCGATAAAAATAACCCACACCCACGCGTTAGGCCCTAAAGTAAATCCTGATTCCATAGTGATTCTTTTTAATGTTTATAATCGAATGATTTTTACCTATCAAAAAGCACGCCAATCGCCCGCCCGAAAAAGGAGTGACAATTTTTTCCGATCCCGGTTGTTTTTTAATAAAATACTCACTATTTTGTGACGCTTAAATTTAAGATCAAATAACCTGTAATATTAACCTTAAAAACAATTATCGTATTACATGAAGACCTATAAGCCAAGTGAGATCAAAAACATCGCCCTGGTAGGTAGTTCCGGCTCCGGAAAGACCACCCTGGCGGAATCCATGCTATTTGAAGGCGGGGTCATCCCGCGCAGGGGTAGCATCAGTGCCAAAAACACCTCTTCGGACTACCGCCCGGTGGAACAGGAGTACGGGTCATCCGTCTTCCCGACCGTGCTGTACACGGAGTGGAAGGAGCACAAGCTCAATTTTATTGACACCCCGGGGGCGGACGACTTCGTCGGGGGGGTTATCTCTGCGCTGAACGTGGCCGACACCGGCATCATGGTGATTAACGCCGTCAGGGGCGTCGAGGTGGGTACCGAGATCATCGGTCGCCACGCGACACGACTGCACAAGCCGCTGCTCCTCGTGATCAACCAGCTCGACCACGAGAAGGCCAACTTCGAGCAGGCCGTGGAACAACTGAAGGCCACGTACGGGGCCAAGGCCGTGCAGATCCAGTACCCGGTGAACCCCGGCCTCGGTTTCAACCAGGTGGTGGACGTGCTGAAGATGGAGATGTACCAGTGGAAACCCGAGGGAGGCAAGCCGGACGTGCTGCCCATCCCCGCCGGGGAACGGGAGAAGGCCGAGGAGTTGCATAACGCGCTGATCGAGGCCGCCGCCGAGAATGACGAGTCGCTGATGGAACTCTTTTTCGACAAGGGAACGCTGTCGGAGGAGGAGATGCGCGCCGGGATCAAGAAGGGGCTGGCCACGCGCGGGATGTTCCCGATCTTTTGCGTGTCCGCCGAGAAGGACATGTGCGTGCGCCGCTTCATGGAGTTCGTCATCAACGTGACGCCCAGCCCCAGCGACATGCCCGCGAGCGTCACCGTGGACGGCACGCCCGTCCCCTACGACGAGAACGGGCCGACCTCGCTGTACATGTTCCACACCACGGTCGAGCCGCACCTCGGCGAGGTGATCTACTTCAAGGTGATCTCCGGCGTCGTCCACGAGAGCGACGACTTGTACAACGCCACGAACGATACCAAGGAGCGGATCTCGCAGTTGTACGCCGTGGCCGGGAAAAACCGGGCCAAGGTGAGCGAGATGATGGCCGGGGACATCGGGGCCACCGTGAAGCTGAAAAATTCGGGCAACGGCGACACGCTCAACGTGAAGGACGTGGACTACAAGTTCGCCCGGATCGTTTACCCGAATTCCCGTTACCGGGCCGCCGTGAGGGCGCTGAATAGCAGCGAGGAAGAGAAGCTCTCCGAGGTGCTGCAACGCATTCACCAGGAGGATCCCAGTTTTATCGTGGAGTATTCCAAGGAACTGAAGCAGACGATCGTGTCGGGACAGGGCGAGTTTCACCTGAACACGATGAAATGGCGCATCGAGCATAACGATAAAATAGAGATCGAGTATTTCGCCCCGCGCATCCCCTACCGGGAGACCATCACGAAGCAAGCGCAAGCGGACTACCGGCACAAGAAGCAGTCGGGCGGCGCGGGCCAGTTCGGCGAGGTGCACCTCGTGATCGAGCCTTACGTGGAGGGCATCCCGGACCCGACCATGTACAAAATTCACAACGTGGACACCAAGATCTCGGTCAAGGACCGGGAGGAGACGGAACTGCCGTGGGGCGGCAAGCTCGTGTTTTATAACGCGATCGTGGGAGGCGTGATCGACGCGCGCTTCATGCCCGCCATCCTGAAGGGGATCATGGAGAAGATGGAGGAAGGGCCGCTCACCGGGTCGTACGCCCGCGACATCCGCGTGACCGTCTACGACGGGAAGATGCACCCGGTGGACTCCAACGAGATATCTTTCCGGCTGGCCGGGAGGAACGCGTTTAGCACCGCCTTCAAGCAGGCGACCCCGAAGATCCTCGAGCCGGTTTACGACGTGGAGGTGCTCGTCCCCGACGAGGTGATGGGCGACGTGATGGGCGACCTGCAAACGCGCCGCGCGATCATCATGGGCATGGAGGCCGATTCCGGGTTCCAGAAGCTGATGGCCAAGGTGCCCCTCAAGGAGATGCAACGCTACTCGACCGCGTTAAGCTCCATCACCGGCGGCCGCGCCACCTTCACCATGAAGTTCTCCAGCTACGAGAAGGTGCCGGGCGAAATCCAAGAAGAGTTGTTGAAGGCCTACGAGGAGGAGAAAGAGGCCGACGACTAAATGTTTTAACGGGGGCGTGTCCCGTGACACGCCTCCTCTCCTTTGTAGATGGGAATGATAAAATATTAAAGATAACATGTCCATAACAACATATGTATGGTGTCAAATAGAAAGCAAATAGAAAAAGAAATAGTTAAAACTATTTATCCGAAAATTTCTCAAATGGGATTTAAATTGGTCGATAAGGACTTGAATAAATTTGCTTTCATTCAAAGCAATGTAAAATGGGAATTGTTTTTTTATTTATGTAACAACAATATTTATTCCCTGTTTTGTAAGGCATCGGTCAGATACCTGGA
>JAISAV010000101.1 GCA_031266545.1 Odoribacteraceae bacterium
CCTTTTTAAAACAGGAATTGAACAACCGCTCGATCACCGTCCAACTCGAACTTTACGACGCGGAGCAAGATACCACCCCCGTGAAACGCTTGTACACGGCCAAGGACAAGTTCGACCACTTCCTCGCCATGAACCCGGCGGTACGAGAACTGCAAGACCGTTTCTTGTTAGAATTGCCGTGACCCGGGGCCTCTCCCGTCATCGCACGAGCAGAAATCCAATGCCGTCAACTTAAGCCGGGACGCCACTGTTTGAATATCGCTGGAAATAGTTTACCTTTGCGGCCTGTCGAGGTTCCCTCCCGGGCTACGCCATCCAGTCAACCTCTGGCAGTGATAAGACTCGAAGAGTAAACAAACATTAGGCATAACAAAATCCGAGTCAACTCTCCTTAGCGATAAGACTGATAAATAGTCAACCTAAATCAGGAAATGACAATATGCTTGTCGATCTCTATTGATATTGCCCCCCATAATTCATAATTAAAAAATGTAAGCCCTAACGGGCTATATTTATCCCGAACTCAGGTTATATGAAAGAGTACTTAAGAGAATAAGGGATGCAAACCGGGGTGCTTTACAGTCTTTCCCACAAGCAATTGGGAAGCAAGCGGGCAAGAAACATGACGGGGCGCCACCTGCCGGGAAGGATCACGCGGCGCTTTTTCCGCTCGATGGCCTTGAAGATCAAGCGTGCGCCCTTGTCGAGGGAGATCGAGAGGGGGTAATCGCGACGCAGCAATTCCGTGCGGATAAAACCGGGGAGGATGGTGGTAAAGGAGAGGGGGATCTTCTCGTGACGCGCCTTCTGGGCCAAGCACGAGACGTAATGAGACACGTAACGCTTCGTCGCGCTGTAGGCGGGGGCTTGCCCGAGCGGCTTGATGCCCGCGATGGAACCGATTACCGCGACGTGGCCGGGGGTGGCGCTCGCCTTGAAATAGTTGTAGGCATGGACGATGATCCGCGTGAAGCCCACGGCGTTGGTGAGCAGGGTGTCCATCTCGATGGAAGGTAGCAGGGTGTCCGTTTGGGCGCCGATCCCCGTGCCGTGGATGATCAGGTCGACGCCCTGCATCTCCCGGATCAAGTCGTCGAGGAGGGCGAGGCTCTCTTCCTCGCGGACGTCCATCGTTTTATACCACGTCCTGTCGGGATAGCGCTCCCGGATCTCGATCAATCTTTCCGTGCGTCGCCCGGTGATGCCCACCGCGTGACCGCCGGAGAGGTAGAGCAAGGCGAGTTCCCTCCCGATGCCGGAAGTGGCCCCGATGATGATGACTTTTTTACGGGCAGGCGCACGCATGGGCTATATTTCCACGCGTCCGCGCCCTTTTTCCTTGATTTTGCGGATGGCGCTCTCGGCGGAGTGTTGTTCCGCCTCTTTTTTGGAGGAGCCGGTGCCCTTGCCCATCACCTTCTCGTTGATGGTGACGGTGGTGATGAACTTGGAGTGCCGACCGGCACGGGTTTCCACGGTGTTGATGCTCAATTCCACCTTGTTTTTCTGTCCCCACTCGATTAACCGGCTCTTGTAGTTGGTATCGATGTAGACCAGCTCCTGCAGGTTGACGTACCGGGGGAGGATGTACTTCTCGATGAAGAACTTGGTCTTCTCGTATCCCTGGTCCAAGTAGATTGCCCCCGTGAAGGCCTCGAAGACATCCCCGTAGATGTGCTTGTTCTTGGAGATGTCCGACTTGGCGACCACCTCCTTGTCCAATCCCATCCGCGTGGCGATATCATTCAACGATTCCCGGCTGACGATTTTGGAACGCAGGCGCGTCAGCTCGCCCTCGTCCTGCTTGGGGAAAAACTTGTAGAGGATCTCCGCGATGATGGCGCCCAGGATGGCGTCTCCCAGAAATTCCAAGCGCTCGTAATTCAGGACGGTACCGCTTTTCGTGTATTTCGAGGCGGACCTGTGGAGCAGGGCCAAGCTGTAGAGGCCCCTGTTGCGCGGGATAAACCCGATATCTGAAAAAGACAATCCATAAAACTTCTCTTTTCTGTGAAGATAAAGTTCTATGGATTGAGTTATCTTACCAAACACCGCTCAAACTTTTAGAGGTCATTTCTTGAACACGATACAAGCGTTATGACCCCCGAAACCAAAGGTGTTGCTGATGGCAACCTCGATTTTTCGCTCTTGAGCCTTGTTGAACGTGAAGTTCAATTTCGGGTCAAGCTCCGGGTCAGGGGTGTGGAAGTTGATGGTCGGGGGCACGATATCGTTCTTCACGGTCAGGACGCAGATAAGCGCCTCTAACGCCCCGGCGGCGCCCAGCAGGTGGCCGGTCATGGACTTGGAAGAGCTGATATTTAACTCGTAGGCATGTTCGCCGAACGCGCGCGCGATAGCCTTTGGCTCGGCGATATCGCCCAGCCCGGTGGAGGTCCCGTGCACGTTGATGTAATCAACGTCCCCGGGGGCGATTCCCGCGTCCTCGATGGCCAGCAGCATCACGTCGGCAGCCCCTTCTCCCTCGGGGTCGGGAGCCGTCATGTGGTAAGCATCCCCGTTCGCGGCGCCCCCGGCGAGTTCGGCGTAGACGCGTGCTCCCCGTTTCATGGCGTGCTCGTACTCCTCCACGACCAGGCACGCGGCGCCTTCCCCGATCACGAAGCCGTCCCTCTCCTTGTCGAAAGGACGGGAGGCCGTGCGCGGGTCATCGTTGCGCGTGGACAGGGCCTTCATGGAGTTAAACCCGCCGACACCCGCATGGGTGATGGCTGCCTCCGACCCGCCGACGAGGATCACGTCGGCCTTGCCCAATCGAATGAGGTTCAATGCATCCACTAACGCGTGGGCGGACGAGGCACACGCGGAGACCGTCGTGTAGCTCGGCCCTTTCAAGCCGTACTCGATGGAGATCATGGCCCCGCTCATGTTCGCGATCATCTTCGGGATGAAGAACGGGTTGAATCTGGGAGTACCGTCGCCCAAGACGAACGCCTTGCACTCCTCGAAGAATGTTTCCAAACCTCCTATACCGGCACCCCAGATCACGCCAATCCTTTTCTTGTTCTCTTGTTCCAGCTCAAGTCCCGAATCCTTGATCGCCTCTTTCGCGGAGATCAACCCGAATTGGGTGTACAGATCCAGTTTACGGGCCTCTTTCTTATCGAAGTATTCCGTCGGCTCGTAATTTTTTACCTCACAAGCGAACTGAGTACGAAAATTGGATGCATCAAAACGAGTAATCGGGCCGGCGCCACTGACGCCATTCACCAAGTTGTCCCAAAACTCCGGCACGTCGTGCCCGAGGGGGTTGATGGTACCGAGACCGGTAATTACTACTCGTTTGAGTTTCATAGATGTGATATTAAATTACTGGACGTTGGCTTCAACGTAAGCAATGGCGTCGCTCACGGTCACGATCTTCTCGGCCTGGTCGTCCGGAATCGTGATATTAAATTCCTTTTCCAGTTCCATGATCAATTCCACCGTATCCAAAGAGTCAGCTCCCAGGTCGTTCGTGAAGGTCGCTTCGGGTTTAACCTCTGATTCATCGACCCCTAACTTGTCGACGATGATAGCTTGTACTCTACTCTTGATGTCGGACATAATTTTCAATTTTAGAATTAGACATTTTTTATTTCACTCTTGCGTTTCTGTTTTGAGTGTCACATAACCCTCAAAGTTCGGCGGCAAAGTTAGAGAATTTATTTTTCATAGAAAATATTTTCGCGTGAATAAAGTTTTTATATCTTTATGCCGCTGATTTTTAATTTATTACAAGATGAAGAATATCGTAATATTTGCCTCTGGATCAGGTTCTAACGCCGAAAATATCATAAAATATTTTAGGAACGATTCACGAAACCGGGTGGTCGCACTCTTCTGCAACCGGCCGGACGCGTTCGTCTTGGAGCGGGTCAAGGGGCTAAATACCCCCGCGTTTCTTTTTAACCGGGAGGATTTCGTCGCCTCGCGACGCGTGCTGGAGCGGTTGGAGGCGCTGAAGACGGACTTGATCGTGCTGGCCGGTTTCCTGTGGAAGGTGCCGGGCAATATACTGGAGGCCTTCCCCGGGCGGGTCATCAACATCCACCCGGCCCTGCTGCCCGCGCACGGGGGGAAAGGCATGTACGGGGCGCGGGTGCACGAGGCGGTGATCGCGGCGGGCGACCGCGAGAGCGGCATCACCATCCACCGCGTGAACGAGCGTTACGACGAGGGGGAGATGATCTTCCAGGCCTCGTGCGACGTCACCCCCGACGATACCCCGGAGAGTCTGGCGGAAAAGATCCACGCGCTGGAACAAGCCTACTTCCCGGGAGTGATCAAGGATTTTTTGGCCGGGCTATGAACATTTTCAACACACCATTTTTCAACACATATAATAAGGTATAACATGAAAAAGTACGCGATCATTATTGGCCTCTGCCTGTACGGTTTTTGCCTGCCGGCACAAGAGGCGCGCCTGATGCGATTCCCACACTCGGTGGGAGACAAGATCGTCTTCTCCCACGGCGGGGACATTTACACGGTGGCCGTGCCCGGCGGGATCGCCCGCAAGTTGACCTCGCATATCGGCTACGAGATGTTCCCCCGCCTTTCGCCGGACGGCAAGCACATCGCCTTCACCGGGCAATACGACGGCAACACGGAAGTATACGTCATCCCCTCGGAAGGGGGAGAGCCTCGCCGCCTGACCTACACGGCCACCCTGCGACGCGACGACCCGGCCGACCGGATGGGGCCGAACAACATCGTGATCGGGTGGACGCCGGACGGCAAGCAGGTGCTCTTCCGCTCGCGTTGTTACTCTTTCAGCGACTTCACGGGGCAACTCTTCACCGTGCCCGCGGAGGGAGGACTCCCCGCCGAGATCCCGTTGAAGAACGGGGGATTCGCCTCCTTCTCGCCGGACGGCAAGAGGCTGGCCTATAACTATATCTTCCGGGAATTTCGCACGTGGAAACGCTACACGGGCGGGATGGCCGACGACATTCGCGTGATAGACCTGACCACGGGCGTCTCGGAGAAGATCACCGGGGGCGACCACCAGGAGATCATCCCCATGTGGGCGCCGGGCGGCGAGGAGGTCTACTTCCTTTCCGACAGGGACAACGTCATGAACCTGTACGTTTACAACCTCTCCACCCGGGAGACGCGGCAGATCACGAGCGACGCCGACCACGACATCAAGTTCCCCGCCATCGGCGACCAGCGGATCGTGTACGAGCGCGGGGGCGACCTCTACCAGTACGACCTCGGCGAGAAAAAGGTGGCCAAAATACCGGTCGTGATCGCGAACGATTACCCGTACGCCCGCCCGGAATGGCGGGACGTGAGGGACGAGATCACCGGCCGGGCCGTCTCGCCCGATGGCAAACGGGTGCTGGTGGCCGCCCGCGGGGACGTCTTCTCCCTGCCGGCACGCGAGGGAATCACGTACAACCTGACCAACTCCTCCGACGCCAACGACCGGGATCCCGCCTGGTCGCCGGACGGCAAGTATATCAGCTACATCTCCTACCGGGCCGGGCAGTGCAACATCCGCCTGCGGGAGGTGGCCTCCGGGAACGAACGCGAGCCGCTGGCCGGGAACGAAAGCTACATCTTCGCCTACAAGTGGTCGCCCGACTCCCGCAAGATCGCGTGGAGCGACAAGCGGAACACGTTGAACGTCCTCGACCTCCCCTCCGGGAAAAACAAGGTGATCGAACAATCGGGCACCGGGCCGTTAAACGACTTTAACTGGTCGCCCGACAGCAAGTACCTCACCTACACGCGACAGGAAAGGACGCGCCTCGTCGTGCGCGACATCGAGGGGGGGGAAGGACACGTGGTGAGCGACGGCTGGTTTAACGTCTCCTCGCCCAATTTCAGCGACGACGGGCAATACCTCCTCTTCACCTCCGCCCGCTCGTTTACCCCGACGTATAGTCGCACGGAGTGGAACCACGCCTACACGCGGATGAATAAGGTATACCTCCTGCCCTTGACGCGGGAGGCCGCCGTTCCCTTCGCGCCCCGGAACGACGGGGAGGCCGCCGCGCCCGAGAACCCGAAGGGCAAGAACAAGGAGAAGACCCCGGCGTACGACTTCACGAACTTGCAACGCCGGGTGGTGGAGATCCCCGTCACCGCGGCCGACAACTACTCCAACCTCCACCTGCTGGGACAAAAACTCTTCTACGACCGCGGGGGCAACACGATAATCTACGACTTGGAGGCGAGGCAAGAGAACGAGCTGAAAGGGCGGCTCCTCTTTAGCGCGGGTTACGCTCGCGGGCTGGCGCTCTCGGGCGCCGCCTTTCAGGTGGTCGAGATGCCGGTGACGAGCGTGGACGTCGCGAAGGCGGTGCCGCTGGACGGCTTGCGGCGGTGGGTGGACTACCCCGGGGAGTGGTTCCAGATCTACGACGAGAGCTGGTGGCAGATGCGCGAGTTCTTCTACGCGAAAAACATGCACGGCGTGGACTGGGCGGCGATCCGCGACAAGTACGCCGGGCTGGCCCGTCACGTGAAGCACCGCGTCGACCTGACCTACCTCATCGGGGAGATGATCGCCGAGCTTAACGTCGGGCACGCCTACTCCCAGAACGGCGAGCACCCCCGCCCGCCCCGCGTGAACACGGGATTGCTGGGAGCCAAGTTCGAGAAAGACCCCTCGGGATACTTCCGCGTGAAAGAGGTGATCGAGGGGGCCAACTGGTCGCCCGACACCCGCTCGCCACTCACGATGCCCGGCGTGGAGGTCAAGGAGGGAGACTACATCATCGCCATCGACGGGCAATCGCTGGCCGGGGTGGACAACCTCTTCTCGACGCTGGTCGGCAAGGCCGGGAGGACAGTGGAGCTGGAAGTCAACGCGACCCCCTCCGCCGCAGGATCCCGCGAGGTACTGGTGACCCCGCTGGCCGACGAGTCGGGCCTGTATTACTATCGCTGGGTACAAAACAACATCCGGCGGGTCAGCGAGGCCACCGGCGGGAAAGTCGGCTACCTCCACATCCCCGACATGGGCGTGCCCGGCCTGAACGAGTTCGCGAAATATTACTACCCGCAACTCGACAAGAAGGCCCTGATCATCGACGACCGCGGCAACGGCGGCGGCAACGTCTCCCCCATGATCGCGGAGCGCCTCGCCCGGACGCCCGACTTCTACACGATGCACACCAACCAGGCGGAAGGCTCCGTGAACCCCACGGGCACTTTCGTCGGCCCGAAAGTCCTGCTCGTGAACGAGTACTCCGCCTCCGACGGCGACCTCTTCCCCTACCGTTTCCGGCATAACCACCTCGGCACCATCATCGGTCGCCGCACGTGGGGTGGCGTCGTCGGCTACAGCGGTACCATCCGCGTGGTGGACGGCGGCTCGATCGTTACCCCTTCCTACGCCCCCTTCGCCGCCGACGGCACGGGCTTTATCATCGAGGGACACGGCGTGGAACCCGACATCGACGTCGCGAACGATCCCTACCGCGAGTACCACGGCGAGGATCAACAACTGGAAAAAGCCATCGAGGTGATCCTGCAAAAACTGGAAAGCGAGGGCGTGACCGCACCTCCCATCCCCCCCTTCCCGGACAAGTCGCCTAAAAAACGATAGCGAAGAATGATTCCAA
>JAISAV010000140.1 GCA_031266545.1 Odoribacteraceae bacterium
ACGTCGGCGAGGGCGGCGGCCTCGTCGGAGAGGTGGAGGGCGGCGGGATCGGTGGCGAGAACGCCCGCCACGACGGGGATCAAGTCCATGGCGCAGAGGGGGCACTTGCCGGGCTTCTCCTGCCGGATCTGGGGATGCATCGAGCAGGTCCAAGAGGTGACGGCGGCCGGTGAAGTGGAGACGGGCGCGTCAACGGGCGCGCCGTTCCCGTTCCATAACAACCAGCCGACGAGGATACCGGCGGCAAGGGCGAGGGTAACGTGCAGGTATTGCTTTAACTTGTTTTTCATGATTATCGCGTTTTAATGGTTTTGTCCGGTGGTGGTATCGGGAAACGAGACGAGTCGCCGGACGTTGATGACGGCGGTATTATAATCGGCGATGGCGGCGGCCTCCCGGAGGCCATACTCCAACAACTGCTGGCGTACGCGGAGGAGGTCGTCGAGCGCGCCGCGCCCGGCGGCAAACTCGCCGGTGCCGATATCGAGGGCGGCGCGGGCGAGGGCGGCTTGCTCGCGGTAGAGGGCCACCTTCCGGGCGGCGTCGTCGAGGTCATGGCGGTAGCGGTACAGCTCGGCCTCGAGTTGCCGGAGCGTGGCGGCGTGGCGCTCCTCGCTGGCCCGGCGCAGGAGGACGGCCTCGGCGCGGGCGGCGCGGTACTTGCCGCGGTGGATGGGGATGGAGACGGAGAACATGGGCATGACCATGTCTTTGCCGTTCATGGCGGGCGGCTCATCGCCCATGTTCATGCCGGTGGAGGCGGGATTCTTCTCGAAGAGCATGTACTGGAGGCCGATCCCGAGCATCGGGTAGCTCATCTTGCGGGCCATGTCGCCGGCGGCCTTGCGGGCCAGCGCCTCCTCGCGGAGCATCCCGAGCATGGGATTGCGGGCAAGGATCAGGCGGGCGGCCTCCTCGACGTCGAGGCGGAAAGGGAGGAGGGCGCAGGTGTCGGGGAGGACAACCTCGCCGGCGGGCGGCCGGTCGAGCAGGGCGTTGAAGGCGGCCTTCGCGGCGACCAGTTCGGAGAGGAGGCTCTCGGACTCGACCCGCGCGCCGACCAGTTCCACGCGCAGGCGCAGGATCCCGGCCATGCCGGGGGAGGCGCTCGACCCGCCCATGCCGGGCATCGCGCCCGCCGCGCCCGCCGTGCCCGGGGACGCGCCCCCCATCTTCATGCCCGCCATCCCGGCGGTGGGCGTCGCGGCAGGTGCGGCGTCATCGGCGCGGGCGGGTGGCGGCGAGGCGGCGGCGCCCCCTCCCCCGGCGGCGGAGAAGCGTTGGAGGGCGAGGCGTTCCAGTTGCTCGAGGATCAGCCTGTTCTCCTCGTTATCGCGCCAGCGGCGGTGGAGGAGGCAGAGGGCGTACCACCGGGTGGCGATCTCCGCCCGCAGGTTATCGACCGTTTCCCGGTACTCCTCGCGGGTCATGGCGGCCATGTGGCCCATCTCCTCGCGGGCGGCCCGTCGCGTGCCGAACCACGGGAACATTTGCATGAGCTGGAGCTGGGCGCGCTGGCGCCCGTCGACGTACTCCATCGGTTTAAGAAAGAAACCCGCTTCAAGCACGGGATCCTCGAAAGCGCCTGCCGCCCCGACGCGCTGGAAGGCGGCCTCGTGAGCGAGGCGCGCGGCCTTGACGGCGGGATTATCGCGCAGGGCGACGCCGGTATAATGTTCCAGCGAGTCGGCGGCCTGTCCCGCAGCCATCGCCGCGGGACAAAACAAGAGTAGAAATAGTAAGCGTGTTTTCATGTGTCACGAGTTAATAGATTGGTGAACGATTGCCCGCGAGCGATTCTCCCGCCACCAGCATTGCAGGACGGGGACGACGAGCATGGTCATCGACTGGATCAACATGCCGCCAAAGGTGGGAATGGCCATCGGCACCATGATCTCCGCGCCCTTCCCGGTGGAGGTGAGGACGGGGAGCAGGGCGATCAGGGTCGTCGCCGTCGTCATGGCGGCCGGTCGCACGCGCTTCAGCCCGGCGAAGACGACGGCCTCGCGGATCTCGTCGCGGGTGACGGGGTTACGCGAGAGGAAGGTGTCGTGGATATAGGTGCCCATCAGCACGCCGTCGTCGGTGGCGATGCCAAAGAGGGCGATAAAGCCGATCCAGACGGCGATGCTCAGGTTAAGCGGGTGCATGGCGAAGAGGTCGCGCAGGTTTTCGCCGCCGAAGTTGAAATTCATAAACCACGGCTCGCCGTAGAGCCAGAGGAGGATAAACCCGCCGGCAAAGGCGACGAAGACGCCGGAGAAGTGAATGAGGGAAGCGACCACCGAGCGGAAGCGCACGTAGAGCACCAGCAGGATGGCCAGCAGGCTAAGCGGGATGACGATCAGCAGGCGCCGGGCCGCGCGTTGTTGTTGCTCGTAGTTGCCTGCAAACTTGTAGGCGACGCCGGGGGGAAGCCGCAGCGCGCCGTCGCGGATCTTGTCTTGCAGGAACTCCCCGGCGCGGCGCACGACGTCGACCTCGGCCTCCCCGCCGACCTTGTCGAAGATCACGTAACCGGTGAGAAACGTGTTCTCGCTCTGGATCATCTGGGCGCCGCGGGCGTACTCGATGGCGGCCACCTCGCCGAGCGGCACCTGCGCCCCGGTGGCCGTGGGCACGAGCACCCGGGCGAGGGCGTCGGGATCGTCGCGCAACTCCCGCGGGTAGCGCAGGCGCACGGGGTAGCGCTCGCGCCCCTCGACGGTGGTGGTGAGGGGCATACCGCCGACGGTGGCGCCGATGATCTCCTGCACGTCGGTCACGCGCAGGCCGTGGCGGGCGAGGGCCGGGCGGTCGAGCCTGATCTCGATGTAGGGGGCGCCGACCGCCCGGTCGTAAAAGACGGTGGAGGGCAGCACGCCGGGGGCCTCCTTCAGGGCGGCCTCGAGGGCCTGCCCGCCGCGCTCGATGGACTCGAGGTCAGGCCCCGTGACCTTCAGCCCCATCGGCGCGCGCATCCCGGTGGAGAGCATCACGAGGCGCGCCTCGATCGGCTGTAGCCGGGGGGAGGAGGTGAGGCCGGGGAGGCGGGTGACGTTCACGATCTCTTGCCAGATGTCGTCGGCGCTCTTGATCCCCGGGCGCCACTGCCTGAAGTGCTCGCCGTGCGGGTCGGGCAGCAGGCTGTCGGCGGGGATGACGCGGAAGCCGTCCGCGGCGGGATCGTGCAGGCCCCCGCCGACGAGGTGGAAGGCGCCGCGGCGGTTCACCTTGAAGCGTTGCCGGTGCCCGTCCGCGTCGAGGATATATTCCGGGCGGTAATTGATCGTGTTCTCGAACATCTGTACCGGCGCGGGATCGAGGGCGGAGAGCACGCGGCCCCACTTGCCGACGGTAACCTCGACCTCGGGAATGGCGGACACGCGGCGGTCGAGGGCGCCGACGAGGTAGAGGTTTTGCTCGACGCCGGTGTGCGGCATGCTGGTCGGCATCAGGAGGAACGACCCCTCGTTGAGCGTGGGCATGAACTCCTCGCCCATGCCGGGGAAGCGGCGGGCGCAGGATTGCCACGGGGCGCTGGCCCGGATGCTCTCCGGGACGGCAAAGCCGAGGACGCGGTCGAAGCCGAGCCAGATGATCGCGCCGAGGAGGAGCGTGACGAGGGGCAGCAGCATGAACTGCCAGCGGTGCGCGAGGCACCAGCGGAGCACTCGCTCGTAATAGCGCACCAACGCCCAGAGGAGGCCCAGGATGCTCCCCGTGAAGAGGATCACGAAACCGAAGTTGACGCCGAGACCGGCGCCGCTGCCCACCGGCAACCAGGCCTCCGTCAGGTAGTAAAGGGCGACGAGCAAGGCGATGGCCACGGTGATCAGGGAGGGCACGCCGCGCCGCCGCCAGCGCCCGGCCAGCAGGTTGTTCACGCCGACGGCGGTGATCGCGAGGGCCGCCACCTCGCCCGCGAACAGGAAGAGGAGCGCCCCGCCCGCGGCCAGCAGCAAGTTCCCCGCGACGCGGAGGCGCCGCCCCCCGGCGTCCCACGAGAAGACGTAATAGGCGATCGTCGGCAGGAGCGCGAACCCGAGGAGGAAGGCGGAGACCAGCGCGAACGTCTTGGTGAAGGCGAGCGGCCGGAAGAGCTTCCCCTCCTGCGCCTGCATGGCAAAAACGGGGAGGAAGCTGATGACCGTGGTCAACATGCCGGTGGAGAGTGCGCCGCTGACCTCCTTGACGCTCGCGTGGATCAGGTCAACGAGCGCCTGCCCGCGGGGCGGCTCCTCGCGGCTGGCCTCCTCGCGGTGGCGGACGATGTTCTCGACGATGACGACCCCGACGTCCACCATGATGCCGATGGCGATGGCGATGCCGGAGAGGGCGACGATGTTGGCGTCTACGCCCGCGTGGCGCATGATGATAAACGTGGCCAGCACGGCCACCGGCAGGACGCTCGAGATGATCAACGAGGCGCGCAGGTTGAAGACGAGCACGATCACGACGATGATACAGATCAATATCTCGTGCGAGAGGGCGGTCTCCAACGTGCCGACGGTCTCGCGGATCAGGCCGGAGCGGTCGTAAAAGGGAACGACGGTGACCCGCGAGGCGGTGCCGTCGGGCAGCACGCGGGAGGGGAGACCGGCGGCGATCTCCTCGATCTTTCGCTTCACGTTGTCGATCACTTCCAGCGGGTTCGAGCCGTGTCGGGCCACGACGACGCCCCCGACGGCCTCGACGCCCTCCTTGTCAAGTCCCCCGCGCCGGGCGGCCGGCCCGGTGGTGACGAAGGCCACGTCGCCGAGGCGGACAGGCTCGCCGTCCCGCGCCGTGACGACGGCCTCGCGGAGATCCTCCTCGCCCTTGACCTGACCCACGCCGCGGACGAGGTACTCGACCTTGTTGATCTCGACGGTACCGGCGCCCGCGTCGAGGTTGCTCCCCTCGATGGCGCTCATCACGTCCATCACGCCCAGGCCGTGGGCCTCGAGCAGGCCGGGATCGATCTCCACCTGGTACTCCTTGGCGAAACCCCCGATGGAGGCCACCTCGGCGACTCCCCCGGCGGCGGAGAGGGCGTGCTTCACGTGGAAGTCCTGCAACGCCCGCAACTCGCCCGGGTCCCAGCCCCCGGCGGGCGCGCCCGTCGCGGGATCGCGGCCCTCCAGCGTGTACCAGAACACCTGCCCCAGCGCCGTCGCGTCCGGCCCCAGCGCCGGTTGCACCCCCTCCGGCAGCGTGCCCGGCGCGAGGGAATTGAGCTTCTCCAACACCCGCGAGCGGCTCCAGTAGAACTCGACGTCGTCCTCGAAGATGATATATATAAAGGACATGCCAAACATGGAGGTGGCCCGTACGGTCTTGACGCCGGGGATGCCCAGCAGCGCGGTCGTCAGCGGGTAAGTAACCTGATCCTGCACGTCTTTCGGGGATCGCCCCATCCACTCGGTGGCCACGATCTGCTGGTTTTCGCCGATGTCAGGGATCGCGTCCACCGGCACCGGGTCGCGGAGCACGGGACCAAGATTCCAGTTAAAGGGCGACACGGCAACGCCCCACGCCACGATGACGGCGAGCAGTAACAGGGCAACCAGCCTGTTCTCGAGAAAATACTTTATCATAAAATTATGAATTATGAATTATGAATTATGAGTTGCATCGCGAGAGGAAAATTACGAATTACGAATTACGAATTACGAATCAATGGCGTTTACTTAAGGATTGATGCCCCGATAGCGTCCCTTATTTTCCTGAGTTCCCTTAGTAGCCCCCGTTGCTTTCCTTCATTGTCCCTTATTTATCTTATTTCCAAACGGGTAAATAAGATAAATAAGGGGTATTAAAAGGAGGGAGGGATGGCTACTAAGGGAACTTAAGAGAATAAGGTTTTCATCCGAGATTCCTCGTGGCGTGTCACGGCACGCCATTGATCACCGGGCCTCATGCCCTTAAGTTGACAACATCGAATCACGAATTGCATCACAAAAGAAGAATCACGAGGCGCATGCCCGTAATTCGTAATTCGTAATTCGTAATTTAGGAATTGACCGTCTCGGTCAATTCCGCAAAACGCAGATTAGCTCGAGTAATTCGCCGCTAACAAGTGGCCTGCCTCCCGGCGGGAAAGCGTGAAGCGTGAGAAGCGAACGGGACGAGGGCGTCGCCACCACCGCGGCGGGCGGGAAAAACCAGGCCGCGACAAACACCACCGTCGGCGCGGCGGGAGGCGGGGAACGGAAATCGTCCGTCGCGATGCTCGCCACGCGCGTGGTGCAGCAAGGCTCTTCCGGCGCCGAGATCGAGACCCCGTCCGGCGCTTCCTCCTACTCCATCTCCCCACAGCAGGCGGCCTCCATCCCCTCGTCGGTCAGGCCGACGGTGCGACGTATCCCCCCGCAATAATGCGCGGCCACGGTCGGGCGAACGGAGGTCACCGACAGCGTTACGAGTAATACTATGGAGATGGCCCGTTTCATGCTGCTTGTTTCGCCCGCGAAGGGAGTGAAAAACAGTTACGATAAAAGAATGCACCACTTAATTTTATATTTAGTTTGGGTGGTGTTCTCCAAAGTATGTTAATTTAGACAAAGCCGAAATGGATGTAAAGGAAAGCGAGATT
>JAISAV010000155.1 GCA_031266545.1 Odoribacteraceae bacterium
CGAGCGCCCATTTCGACATACCGTAATCTTGCGCCTGCACCGCGCCCATCCACGCGACGAGTTTTTCCGGCTCGTTAAACCCCGGGGCGGCCAACTGGTGACCCCGTGCGCGCACCTCCTCCACGCTATTCGTCCATTCCTTATACTCCATATTTTACCGGTTTAATCCATGTTTTCGTGTCGCGAAGATAATGACATTATCCTCAATCTCTCAACGCGGGAGCGATACCGTCGGCGCGTTTTGAAAAAAACGTTACCTTTGCCCTCGAAAGAAACGCTTTGATGATATGATCTCACCCGGAAAGAAACAACACTTCACCGAGCAAGAATTTTCGCAGCTGATGCTCGCGGAGTTTAACCGCTCGCTGATGCTCATCGCGGACAGGGAGTTGCTGGTGAACAACATCACGTCGAAAATCAAGCAAATCTCGCCGGTCGAGCGGATCGTCGTCTTCTTGCTGGACGTCGAGACGGAAAAATACACCCGAGCGGGAAAACGGCAACACGAGGACGAATGGTTCCGGGACATCCGTTTCACGCCCCACGACAAATTAGTCAACTGGCTATCGGTAAACGAGCGCTGTTTTCAGGTTTCCCGGTCGGATGAGGTAATGACCTACCTATCGGACAGGGAACGGGAGTTGACGCACGCGGCGAGCATCGAGTTGATTTTCCCGCTAAAGGTGATGAATCGCCTGAACGGTTTCGTGATGCTGGGTGCGCGTTCCGACGAGAAGCCTTTCTCCGGGCAGGAGATTGACCTGCTGAGTTTGTTGTTCGATCAGGCGGCCTTCGCCCTCGAGAATACCACCCTCTATGAGGAGCAAAGCGCGCGCATCAAGAAGATGTACCGCGCCGACCGCCTCGCGATACTCGGGCAACTGGCGGCGGGCGCGGCACACGAGATCCGCAACCCGCTGACTGCCATCCGCAGCTCCATGCAATACCTTGCCAAAGGTATCCATGACCCCGACAAGCTGGAGATGATCAGCGAGTTGATGGAAGAAGTCGACCGCATCAACAAGATCGTGCAGGGGCTGCTGTCATTTGCCAAGCCCCCCGGGTTGGAGATGGCCCGTGTCGATGTCGCGGAGCTGTTGCGGCAAACGCTCGCGTTGCTAAACAACACCCTTGCCCGGGGAGGCGTGGAGGCCAGTCTCGACGTGCGCGTCAAGAACACCGTCGTCACGGCCGACGCCTCGCAACTGAAGCAGGTATTCCTCAACGTCCTCCTCAACGCCGTGGAAGCGATGGAAAACAGCGAGGAGAAGCGGCTGGCGCTGGGTATCGAGGACGGTCGCTCGCTGGATTACCGGTCGCGCTACCTGCTGGTGATCGTTGCCGACACGGGCAAAGGCGTCGAGCAGGGCGACCTCGAGAACATCTTCAACCCCTTCTATACCACCAAAAAGGACGGGACGGGATTAGGATTGCCCATCTCGTACGGCATCGTCAGCCGCCACGGCGGCGAGATGGAGGTAAACAGCGCGTCCGGCAAGGGCGCCACCGTGGTGATTAAACTCCCGCGAACCATGTAAAACATAATAGATATGAATGCTCGTGTTTTAATAGCCGACGACGAGGCTAAAATCAGGAAAGTAATGACCCTGCTCTTGAGGGACGAGGGATACGAGGTGGCGGCGGTGGCGGACGGCCTGTCGGCCGTGTGCGAGGCGGCCAGCTTTCGCCCGGACGTTATCCTGCTCGACCAGCAGATGCCGGACATGACCGGCATGGAGGCGCTCAAGCGGATCAAGGAGGCACGCCCCGGGACGGTCGCGATCATCGTCACGGCGCACGGCTCCATCTCGCTGGCGGTAAATGCCATCAAGGACGGAGCGTACGACTTTATCGAAAAACCGTTCGACAACGACAACTTGCTGCTCGTCGTGCGTCGCGCCCTCGAGTACAAGAGCCTGTCGGGCGAGCTGGACCGCCTGAAAAAACGCCTCGACGAGATGCCGGATCCCGGGCAAATCGTGGGAAACAGCGCGCGACTGCAACAGGTAATGGCGCAAGTCCGCAAGGTGGCCGCCACGTCCGTCACGGCGCTGATACTCGGCGAGAGCGGCGTCGGTAAGGAGTTGGTCGCGCGCGCCGTGCACGACCTCAGCCCGCGTGCGGGTCGACGGCTGGTGACGGTCAACTGCGGGGCCATTCCCTTGTCGCTCATCGAGAGCGAGTTGTTCGGCCACGAGAAGGGCGCCTTCACGGACGCGTGGGAGACACGCCGGGGGTCGTTCGAGCAGGCGAACGGCGGGACGCTCTTCCTCGACGAGATCGGCGAACTACCGTTGGAGGCGCAGGTCAAGCTGCTGCGAGCACTGGAAAACCGCGTCATCACCCGCGTGGGCGGCAAGATGCCCGTCGCGGTAGACGTGCGCATCATCGCGGCCACCAACCGCAACCTCGAGGAGAAGGTGCGGCAGGGCGCTTTCCGCCTCGACCTATTTTACCGCCTGAACGTCTTTACCATACAAGTCCCCTCGTTGCGCGAGCGTCGCGACGATATCCCGTTACTGATCGATCACTTCATCGCGAAATACAACAAGATGCTGGGCATGAACGTCACCGGCATCACCCCGCGGGCCGTCAACAAGCTGGTGCTGCACGAGTGGCCCGGGAACATCCGCGACCTCGAAAATGCCGTGCAAAGCGCCATGATCCTGTCGCAGAACGGCGTCATCGACGCGAATCATTTGCCGATGCGCGTCACGGGCTACCCGCTCTCCATCGAAGCGGGACTGCTGGACGAGGCGGAACCGAACATCATCAAAAAAACAAACTTCGCGGTCGAGAAAAAATTAATCGAGGACACGCTGAAACGCCACGACTATAACCGCACGCGAACCGCCGCGGCCTTGCACGTCAGCCGGAAGACCCTGTTTAACAAGATGCGGAAGCACGGGTTGTGACAAGCGCCGCCCCATGCGAGATCATAAAATCTCTTTAAGGCGTGTTAAATGTAATGTTAAAATAGGATTTGCAGTCACCCTTTTCGAGGAGCAAAGTGTTATATAGGCGTAAAACGGCACGAATGCCACAACCCTATAATTAATGAATGATGTTTAAGTTTATATTGACAGTAAGCGTGTTCCTTTGTAGTATCGCGGGGATGAATGCCCGATGCGAACCGGTAACTAACACAAACAAGTTGAACGACTTGTTGAAGAAATTCGAGGCCAACCCGGCGGATGCCTCCACGACCATCCAGCTTTTGAAGGAGTTAAAATTGCAGGGGAAACCCAACGCGGTCTACGTGCAGCGCTACTTCCAGACGCAACAAGAGTCCGATTACGTGAAAACCTACAACTGGTCAATCATCCGCGACTACGTCGAGGACGTGGATGCGCCCCAGATCAAATACGTGCTGGACAATCAAGCCAAGTTTATCCAAAACTTTTCGCGGGATGACGTCTTCCAGAAACTGGACAACATCTTCGTAAGCCACTTGGAGAAATACTACGAGAAAGACCAGATGCAGTACGGGCAATACCTCGAGTATTTGAAATCTTCCGGGTACGAGCACTACGACGTGGTGTCGGACTACTTTTACATCAAGCAACTGCGGGCAGAACGGAAGTCGGAAGACTATTTCTACAAGGCCCGCAAGCTGTTCCGCTATTTCCCGGAAAACCGGCAAATGATCAAGGAGATCACCGACGGTGCGCTGGAGATCATGAGCGACGTCTCCCGCCTGAAAGTAATCCAACTGTGGGCGGGCAAGACGGTGGAGGTGCCCAAGGACTTCGAGGCGGTCTACAACTACGCGTTGATCTCCGACAAGTGCGGTTTCAAGGACATCGCAAAGAAGTACGCCCGCGTCGCCAACAACCTCGCGATCCAGTCCAAGGACAAGACGTGGCAGGAAAAAGCCCAGGGATTGCTGAAGATCCTCTTCTGACACTCCACCGGGTAGCGCGACGGGGGGATTATCATCAAGGTAATCCCCCCGTCTCGTTTTGCCCGCCCGCGGCGGCGTTAAAACGCGAAGCGTTTTTCGCGTGGCGACGTGAAATCGGAAAATTTCGTGTACATTTGCACGATTTTAAAAGCAAATCATGGAGCACAAAAGGTTGATTATCGCCGTGGATGGCTACTCCTCCACCGGGAAAAGCACGGTATCCAAACGTCTGGCGGCCCGCCTGGGATATACTTATATCGACACGGGCGCCATGTACCGGATGGTGACCTACCGGGTCATGCGGGACGGGATACTTCGGGACGGGCAGGTCGACGACGATCGCCTGAAACGCCTGCTGGCGGGGATGACCTTTGACTTCAGGTACAACGCGCTGACGGGTTGCCACGACGCCTACCTCGACGGGAAGAACGTGGAGGAGGAGATCCGCGGGTTGGCCGTGTCGAACCAAGTGAGCCTGATCGCGTCCCTCCCGCGCGTCCGCGAGGTGCTCGTCGCCAAGCAACGGGAGATGGGCCGGGAGGGCGGCGTGGTGATGGATGGCCGGGACATCGGGAGCGTGGTTTTCCCGCGTGCCGGGGTGAAATTTTTCATGACGGCCTCCCCGGAGACGCGGGCGAGGCGGCGCCACGAGGAGATGATGGGCAAGGGCGAGACGGTGACCTACGAGGAGGTGGAGGCCAACGTGCGGCAGCGAGACTACACGGACGCCCACCGCGCCGCCAGCCCGCTGGTCAAGACCGCGGACGCGATCGAGATCGACACGAGCCGGATGACCATCGAGGAAGAGGTGGAACAGATGTTAGCCGTGATCCATGCCCGCCATGCGCGTGGAAATTGATGAAAATTCCGGCTTTTGCTTTGGCGTCGTGAACGCCATACAAAAGGCGGAAGAGGAGTTGCAACGAGGCCCCCTGTATTGCATCGGGGACATCGTTCATAACAGTTTGGAAGTGCAGCGCTTGGCCCGGCAGGGGCTGGTCGCGATAGACCATGAGGCGTTCGCCCGGTTACGCGATTGCCGCGTGCTTTTCCGCGCCCACGGCGAGCCGCCCTCCTCCTACGGGACGGCCGCGCGCAACGGGATCGAGGTGATCGACGCCTCTTGCCCGGTGGTGCTCAACTTGCAGCGGAGGATACGGAAGGCCCACGAGCAGATGCGGGAGCAGGGTGGACAGATCGTCATCTACGGGAAGCCCGGTCACGCGGAAGTGGTGGCCCTGGTCGCCCAGACACGGGGAGAGGCGCTGGTCGCGGAGCGGGCCGCCGATCTGGACGCGATCGACTACTCGCGCCCGGTGACCCTCTTCTCCCAGACCACCCAGGGGTTAGACGGCTTCAAGGAGATCGTCGAGCGGGTAAAGGCACGGGCGCGGGCGGCGGTCATCGTGCACGACACCATCTGCCGCAAGGTGGCCAACCGCGTCCCGCAGCTCAAGCGCTTCGCCGGCGACCACGACGTGATCCTCTTCGTCAGCGGGGAAAAGAGTTCCAACGGGCAACAACTTTTCGCCGTCTGCCGCGAGGAGAACCCTCGTTCCTACTTTATACAAGGGGCGAGCGACCTTCGCCGCGAGATGCTGGACGGCGCGACGAGCGTGGGCATCAGCGGCGCGACCTCCACCCCCCGCTGGGTGATGGAAGAGGTGAACGAGAGGATCGGCCTCGTCGCCGGGGAAGAGAGAAAGTGATAAGATAATAAAAAGTGAAATTGGTATGTCAAAGATTAAGAAAATTGGAGTTTTAACCTCCGGGGGAGACGCCCCCGGCATGAATGCCGCCATCCGGGCGGTGGTAAGGTGCACGATCTACAACGGTTGTGAAGCGTACGGGATCTACGACGGGTACGAGGGACTCATCACCGGCAACATGGTGCGGATGTCCTCCCACGACGTGAGCAACATCATCCAGCGCGGCGGTACGATCCTCAAGACGGCCCGCAGCGCCGAGTTTCGCACGGTGGAAGGGCGGGCAAAGGCCCACGAGCAATTGAAGGAGAAGGGCGTGGACGCGCTGGTCGTCATCGGCGGCGACGGTACCTTCACCGGCGCCCGGCTACTGGGACAGGAGCACGACATCCCCATCGTCGGAATTCCCGGCACGATCGACAACGACCTGTTCGGGACGGACTACACGATCGGCTACGACACGGCGGTCAACACCGTGGTGGAGGCCGTGGACAAGATACGGGACACCGCCAGCGCCCACAACCGCCTCTTTTTCATCGAGGTTATGGGACGTGACGCCGGCTTCATCGCGCTGAGGGCGGCCGTGGCCACCGGCGCGGAAGGGGTGCTGGTGCCGGAGGTCGAGACGGACCTCGATCAACTGTACGCCTACCTCGAAAACGACTACAAGCCGCACAAGTCCAGCGGCATCGTCATCGTGGCCGAGGGAGAGAAATCGGGCGGTGCGTACACCATCGCCGAGCAGGTCTCGAAGCGTCACCCGGAGTACGACGTCCGCGTGACCGTCCTCGGGCACATCCAGCGCGGGGGATCCCCCTCCGGCTTCGACCGCGTGACCGCCAGCCGCCTGGGAGCCGCCGCCGTCGACGCCTTGATGGACGACCAGAAGAGCATCATGGTGGGCATCGTCAACAGCGAGATCGTCCACGTGCCCTTCAACCGCACCATCAAGTACACCAAATCGCTGAACCAGTCCCTGCTCAACTTGATCAACGTGCTCTCCATCTAAACGCCCGCCCGCGCCGCCTCGATAACATGTTCGTAGACGTCATCATACCCCTTGCCGTGGAGGGCCTCTTCACCTACTCCGTGCCGGAGGAGTGGCGCGGTGCGGCGCGGGAGGGGTGCCTCGTGATCGTCCCCTTCGCCGGCAACAGGCGCTACACGGGGGTGGTACGCGCCACGCGGGCCGACGCGCCGGGGGGCGTTACGCTGCGACCGATCGACCGGGTCATCGAGGAGGGCTTCTCCCTGTCCGCCGACCAGTTACGCTTCTTGCTCTGGATGAGCGATTACTACATGGCCCTCCCCGGCGAGGTGACGCGGGCGGCGCTGCCGGTGGCGTTGCGGTTAGAGAGCCGCACGTGCTTCATGCCGGTCGACCCGCGCCCTGTCCACGAGGCGCTCGACGAGGACGAGGAGCGCGTCCTGCGCGTGTTGCGACCGGGCGAGTACCTCTCCGTCGCGGAAATCGAGAAACTATCGCGCCGGGGAGACGCCATCCCGACGTTAAAATCCTTGCTGGACAAGTCGCTGGTGACGCTCAGGGAGCAGGTCGACGACCTCTTCAAGCCCCGGCGCGAGCGCATCGTCGGCTGGAGCCGCCCCTTCAGCGAGGAGGAGCTGCACGCGTGGCTCGACCGCTTGCGGCATCCCCACCACGAGATCCTGTGCCGCTGGATCGACCACGTCGCGACGACGGGCGCCGACACCTTGCGCGTGGAAGAATTTCGCCGCCTCACGGGCGCCACCCCCACCACGCTAAAAACGTTGTGCAACAAGGGCATTTTTAAAATCGTCGCGCGGGAGGTGAGCCGTTTGGACGAGGACGAGGGCGACGAGCGGCCGCTCAACCCCCTCTCCGCGGGGCAGGCGCTGGCGCTGCAGGAGATTCGCGCGGGATTCGAGCAACGGGACGTGGTGCTGCTGCACGGCGTCACCTCGTCGGGGAAAACCGAGCTGTACACCCACTTGATCCGCGAGGCGCTCGACGCGGGATCGCAGGTGCTCTACCTCCTGCCGGAGATCGCGCTGACGGTGCAAATCGTCAAGCGCCTGCGTCGCTTCTTCGGCGCCCGCGTGGGGATATACCACTCCGGGATGCCCGACGGCGCCCGCGTCGAGACGTGGCGGCGGCAGAACGGCCCGTCCCCCTTCCCGGTGGTGCTGGGCGCGCGCTCGGCCCTCTTCCTGCCTTACCGGCGGCTGGGGCTGGTGATCGTCGACGAGGAGCACGAGACCTCCTACAAGCAATCCGCCCCCAGCCCGCGCTACCACGGGCGCGACGCCGCGATCATGCTGGCCCGCTTCCACGGCGCCAAGGTGCTGCTGGGATCGGCGACGCCCTCCTTCGAGAGCTACCACCACGCGACCACCGGCAAGTACGGGCTGGTGCGCCTCTCCGCCCGCCACGGGGAGGTGCTGATGCCGCGCCTGATCCTCGCCGACGTGGTCGAATGTCGCCAGAAGCGCTTGATGGACGGGATTTTCACCCCCCTCCTGCGCGAGGAGATGCGGCGGGTGCTGGACGCGGGCGAGCAGGTGATCCTCTTCCAGAACCGCCGGGGCTACTCCACCTACCTGCAATGCGACCGCTGCGGCGACATCCCCCGCTGCAAGCGCTGCGACGTGAGCATGACCTACTACAAGTCCGCCCAGCGCTTGAGCTGCCACTACTGCGGGAGCGCCCGCCCCTACCCCGCGAACTGCGAGGCCTGCGGCGAGGGACGCTACCGGGAGCGCTCGCCCGGCACGGAACGCGTGGAGGAGGAGGTCGCCCGCCTCTTCCCCGGCGCGCGGGTCGCCCGGCTGGATCTGGAGGCGATCAACCGGAAGTCGAAGTTGCAAGGCGTGATCGATCGTTTCGAGGCGGGCGCGCTGGACGTGCTGGTCGGCACGCAGATGGTCTCGAAAGGGCTTGACTTTGACCGGGTAAAACTCGTGGGCGTGATCGACGCCGACACGTTGACCAGCTTCCCCGACTTCCGCGTGGAGGAGCGGGCCTACCAGTTGCTGACGCAGGTCAGCGGGCGCAGCGGGCGCAAGGGCAGGCAGGGGACGGTCGTGATACAGGCCTCCAACCCGGGCAACCGCGTGCACGGGTGGGTGACCCGCGGGGACTTCGCCGCCTTCTACGAGGCCCTCGCCGGCGAGCGGGAGGCCTTCCGCTACCCGCCCTTCTGCCGCCTGATCCGGGTCGAGTTGCGCCACGCGCGGGAAGAGCCGCTCCGCCACGCCGCCAACGCACTGGCCGGCCTCCTGCGCGAGCGGTTGCAACGACGGGTGCGCGGCCCGGCGCGACCGGAAATATCCCGGATTCAAGGCGAGCACCGCCTCCACCTCTTGGTCGAGGCCGACGGCGACCTCTCCCGCCTGAAGCGCTTCCTCCGGGAGAGCGCGGGCGACCTCTCGTCGCGCCCCGCGTTCAAGGGCGTCAAGATATTTTTCGACGTGGATCCGCTGTGAGGCGGGTGGTTATTCTCGGAAAAAACGCGGATCTTCGTCGCGTCACACGTAAAATTCCGCGACATGGCTAAAAAGAAAGTGATTAACCACGCGCAACAGCAGAAATTGCTGGCGGCGCAACACAAGAAGGCGTTCATGCAAAAACTACGCGAGTATTGCACGATGGCGGGCGGCGACGCTTGCTTCGACCTGATCCCGGACAGGACCCGGGAACTCGTGTACGCCCACCGCGGGGCCTCCTGCAAGTTTCGCGTGGCGGAGGGCACGAGGGTCACGAGGCGTTTCGTGAAAATCCTCTACACCTACGTCAACGGCCTGCTGAAACGCGAGATGATGGAATTGTTGCCCGGCAGCGGCAAGATGATCAGCCTCTTCGACTACTACCAGATCGCGTGCCCGCTGGGGGTCGCGCTCCAGTCGGGGAAGGTTTTTTTCGCCGGGCAAGAGAGATTCGCCGCCCTGCGCGACTCCACGGAAGAGCGCTTCAGCGAGTACGCCCGGCAGGTCACGCGCCTCCTCCACAGCGCCTGTTACGCCTTTTGCGACCTGGGCAAGCATTTCATCTACACGTTTACCTACGAGATAGCGGGCAACCGCTACTCCGAGCGCGATCACGACTACCGCCACCACCAGATCGTCACCATCGGCACCCTGCCGCTGGACACGCGCCACGTGACGATCGAGGGGGAACGGCGTCTCGTCTCCCTCGTCGGCGAACTCGTGTACTTGAATCACAACGTCCCCAGCGTCCTCCCGCTCGAGGTGCCGTTCGAACGCTTGAGAATCCCCGGGGCGGCGCCCGGCGAGAAAGCCACCCTCTACATCCAGCAGCACGCCATCGACCGGATCATGACGCGCGCCTACTACGGCCACTTCCCCGGCACCGTGCCGATGCTCATCTCCCGCTCGCTCGCGGAGGAGCGCGAGATCATCCCCTCCGGGAAGGATCGCTACCTGATCGCCTGCCACCACGACGACCTGAAGATCGGCTACTTCCTCGCCTCGCACGTCGACGACCTCCTCATCATCCGCACCTTCCTCCTCATCACGCACAACGGCACCCCCGAGGGCCGCAGGCTCGAGCAACTGACCGGCCTGCAAAAGAGGGACAAGACCTTCCTCGCGCTGGACGACTTGCGCTCGCTGGCCCACTCGGACATCATCGACGACGAAGACGTCCGCCGGATCTTCATCGAGGCCGGCTGCAAATCCCTGCTCGAGCTGTGCCGCCGCGTCAGGGCGGGCAACGACTTCGACTGGCTCTGGGACGACCGCGGCCAAAGCAAGGAACTCTCCAAGATGATCCTCGAGTACATCCGCCTGGGCAACACCGACGAGGAATATTTCGTCAACGACGACTGAGAA
>JAISAV010000195.1 GCA_031266545.1 Odoribacteraceae bacterium
CGGGTACGTCGCCGAGACCAGCGACTGGAACGAGTCGTTGAAGAAATGCGCCACGCTCAACGATAGCAAGATGGCGAGGGATGGCGCCGCGGGGGATGGCACGCGATATTGTCTCACTGTTTCTGTTTTTCCCGCGAAGATAGTGGAAAAACGGGAGATTCTCCCGCGCCCCTCGGCCGGGGGGAAATTACGAATTACGAATTACGAGGATCTGCAAGGAGCGCGTAGCGCTCACGCGTTTTATAGCCGTGGGTACAAGCCCAGTCGTGGTCGGAAGATGCAAAAAAGCCCCGAAGGGGTGTTTAGCAATAGCGTGGGGCAACGCCCCACGAACCGGATCATACGATTCACCAAGCCCTGAATGGGCGTAAGCAATAGCATGGTATTGTATTGTGGCTCGCAGGCTTTCAGCCTGCTTGTTATTCATCGGGTGACCCTTCGTGGGGCGATGCCCCACGCTATTGCTAAACACCCCTTCGGGGCTTTTTATGGTTATCCTCATAATCTTCCGACCACGACTGAGTGAAAGCCCACGGACGAGGCGGTTCACCTCCCGCGCCTCGAACGTAATCTTCCGACCACGACTGGGTGCAAACCCACGGAAAACAAGAGATCCCTCCTCCCTGCGCCGCATAGCGGTGCCGCAATCATGATACATACACCTTGCGATTGACGGCACCATTACGTGGCGCATGAATATGGAATGTCACGTTTTCCGTGGGCTTGCACCCACGGCTATAAACGCATGAGCGCAACGCGCTCGTAATTCGTAATTCGTAATTTACTTGAACGCCTTCTCGGACAGCCCCGGCCCGGCGAGCCTCAAGGCGTCGAAGTAGGCCGGCACGGGACGCCCCACCAGCTTGTCCACGTACATCTTGGCGAGGTACTGCGACAGCATGAAACCGTGCCCGCGCAGGCCGATAAAAAGTCCCAGCCCGGGATCGATCACGTAGCGGGGTTCCGTGTAGTAGCCGCCCCACGTGGCCTGCACGCTCGCGTCGGCCAGCCGGGGTATCCACCCCGTGAAGATCTCGCTGAAGATCTCGATGAACTCCCGGGTGTTCAGGGCGAGGTCCTTGTCCACGCGCGACGGGTCGACGGCGGGCGAGGCGCAGCCGATCACCTGCCCGGTGCCGGCCAGTTGTTGCCCGTAGACGGCCGAGAAGCCCTTGTACTCGCGGCGGTCGATCAACATGTCGAGGCACGCGCCCCCCTTGCCCAGCATCGGGAGGCGGCGGGTGATGAAGGCCTGGTGGCGCACGGCGTAGAGGCCCGGCCGTATGCCGAGGCTCTCGCAAAGTTTCCCGGTGCCGGCCCCGGCGGCGTTCACGAACAGTCCCGCGCGGAACGTCACGTGTCGCCCGTCGCGGTCTCTCGCGAGCGCCTCGTAGCCCTCCCCGTCGCGTTTCACGTCGATCACCCGGCACCCTTCCATGATTTGCCCCCCGGCCGCCTCGCCCGCGCGCCGCAACAGGTCCACCACCTTGCCCGGCGTGGCCTGCCAGCAGTCGTTGGTGATCAACGCCCCGAGGTACTGCCGCGATCCCGGGTTGAAGTAAGGCGAGATCTCCGCGCGGAACTCCTTGGGATCGATCATGTAGGCGTCCGACCAGGCCCGGCTCGCGTCCAGCGCCCGGTAGGTGGCCTCGTCGTGGGCGAAGTTCACGTAGCGCGTGGGCCTGTAGTCGATGTCGCCGAGCTTTTGCAGTTCCTTGAAGATGGCGTGGTTTTGCCCCGCTATCTCGGCCAGCTCCGGCAGGGAGAAGGCCGTGCGCCCCCCGGCGATGTTCCGCCACGAGGAGCCGTGCCCCTCGTTGAGCAGCACCGGTCGCAGTCCCGCTTCCGCCATGTAGCGGAAGAGCGCGCTCCCGGCGATCCCGCCCCCGGCGATCAACGCCCCCGCCTCGACGCGCCTCGACCCCTCGCGGCACGCGACCACGTGGATCTCGGGCGCGGGGCAGGTTTCGCCCAGGTTCACCTGGTTGGACAACGGGGCGCGCGGCGTGGCGTCGCCCACGAGTTGCACCCCCCGCGCCCGCAGGAGGGTGCGCAGGCGGGGGATGCACCGTTTCCCGCGGCAAGGCCCCATGCCCAGCCGCGTCACGTGCTTGACCTCCTCGATCGAGATGAAGGTGCGGTCGCCGACGAGCGGCAGGATCTCCTCCAGCGGCACGTCATCGCAGTGGCAGACGTAACTCGCCCCGTCCCCTTCCCCCGGTGGCGGTGCGAGGGCGAGCGGCTCCGGGTAGCGCGAGCGGGGGATAAAGCCGCGTGCCCGGGTCAGGTCGTCGCCGTGCAGGTCCAGCGCCTTGACGCGCGCGACGTGGGTCTTGTTGGGCTTGCGCGCGAGTTTTTCGATCACTCCCTCGCCCACGCGCGTGCCGTCGTTGTCCACGAGGTAGACCTCCTCGCGCTCGTTCACCTCGTACTCGACGGGCAGGAAGAGGGTGTCCCGCCGGGTGTCGTAGCCGAAGATGGCCAGCCCCGGGCACTGGGACACGCACTCCATGCAGCCGGTGCACTTGTCGTAATCCACGACCGGGACGGCCGACGTGAACTCCTTCGTGATGGCCCCCTGGCGGCAGGCGAACGAGCACGGGTTGCAGGCGAAGCCGTAGAGGCAGTCCAGCAGCACGAAGCCCCGGCTCGCCCCCCGCGCCGCTCCCGGCAGGCGCGGCGCGTCGAGCACCCGCGTCGGGTGTTGCAGCGAGTCGAGGTATTCGCGCGAGAGGTTCAGGTAGTCGTCGTGGTTCACGCGGAGGCCCATGTCCATCATGATCTCGACGGCCACCTGCCTGCCGCGCAGCACGGCGCTGGTGCCCTCGCCGATGCGCGTGGCGTCCCCGGCGGCGAGGCAGCGCTCGCCGAACGCGGACTTGCCCTTGATCACTAACTGGTTGTCGGGGATCAGCCCGGTGCATATGTTGATCGCGTCGATGCCCTCGATCAGGGTCTCCGTGCCGGGGACGGGCTTGAAGTTCTCGCAACGGGCGATGACCGCGCCCGTGATCCCGTCGCGCCCGGCGTTGGGGATCGCCTTGACCAGCACGCGCGAGGTCATGACGGGGATGCCCAGGCGTCTCACCCGGTTCGCCTGCACCGGGAAACCGCCCTCGCGGGGCATCGCCTCGATGATCGCCTTGACGTTGGCGCCCGCCTGCATCAACTGGTAGGAGGTCAGGTAACCGATGTTGCCCGCGCCTACCGTCAACACGTTTTTCCCGAGCAGGGTCAACTCGTTGTTCATCATCTTCTGCACCACGGCGGCGGTGTACACGCCCGGCAGGTCGTCGTTCTCGAACGCCGGCATGAAGGGCACCGCGCCCGTGGCGACCACGAGGTAGTCGGCCACCACGTGGAAGATCGTGTCGCTCGCGAGGTCCTTCACGGCCACCCGCCGGTCCTCGAGGATGTCCCACACCGTCGCGTTGAGGTAGATCCCGCGCGCGTCGTCGCCCGCCAGCGAGCGGGCGATGTCGAAGCCTCGCTGCCCCCCGAAGCGCTTCTCTTTCTCGAAGAAGAAGAACTGGTGGGTCTGCATGTTGAATTGCCCGCCCACCTTGTCGTTATTGTCCACGAGGATCGTGTCCACCCCCTGGCGCTCGAGCGCTTCCCGCGCGGCCAACCCAGCGGGACCGGCCCCGATGATCACCACGGGGGCGTGCAGCACGCGGCGGGGCGCCTGCTCCCGTCTCTCGCGGGGTTCCGGCATCTCGCCCGGCAGGATCTCCCTGACCTCCTTCACGCCGTCGACCTTCGTCACGCACGCGCGGCGCACCTTGCCGTCGACCAGCATCTCGCACGCGCCGCATTTCCCGATGCCGCACGCCAGCGAGCGGGGACGACCCGCCAAACTGTGACTGTGCACCGGGAAACCGGCACGGTGCAGGGCGGCGGCGATCGTGAAGCCGGATTCTCCCTCCACGTCCCGCCCGTTGAACGTGAAATGAACTACCTCCCGCGAGGGGATTTCCAGTATCGGATGTCGTGTGATCTTGGACATAAGCGTGACTCTTTTTAAGGTTTTTCGTGAAAAGTGGCGCAATGTATCGGATTTAAATAAAAAAAAAACTGACTTTAGTCAGTTTCTCCTTTTTCTTGCTTGAAACGGGGCCGGCCGGTCACGCTTTTTCAAAGATGAAACGGCCTTCCACCCCCTGCGCGTCCATGCTCATCCCGATGATCGTGGCGTCGTCCACGCGGATGCCAAACCACGTGTCCAGCTCGTAGTGCAGCGGGGTGTCCGGGTGGATCACGTCGTAGTCCATCGCTTCCAGTTTTACCTTTCGTCCCTCCACGTGCCCGGAGACGGTCTCTTGGATCATGCACGCTTGCCCGTCCGCCGTCCGGTCGGTGAAGATGATTTTACCGGCGAGAAGTCCCTCGCTCTCTCGCAAGGACAACTCGCCCGTCGCCTCGCCGCCGGTGTACGTCTCGCGGTATTTCCATTTGCCTGCCAGCTCTTCCATGGTGCTTGTCGCGTGTTATTCCTTTGTTTTGGCTTCTTGCCACCACGCTTCCATCTCGTCGAGGGAAAGTTCCGGCAGGGCGCGGCCCGTGGCGTGCGCTTGATCCTCGATGTAATTGAAGCGGCGGATAAATTTACGGTTTGTCTTTTCCAGCGCGTTCTCCGGGTTGATCCCGTGCAGGCGGGCGGCGTTGATGATGGCAAAGATAAAGTCGCCGAACTCCTCCTCCACGCGTTCGCGGTCGTCGCGGCTCACCTCCACCTCTAACTCCTGCAACTCCTCCCGCACCTTTTCCCACACCTCTTCCGGGCGCTTCCAGTCGAAGCCCACGCCCCGCGCCTTGTCCTGTATCCGGTAGGCCTTGATCATCGAGGGGAGCGCCGCCGGGACGCCTTCCAGCACCCGTTTTCGCCCCTTCTCCTTTAATTTCAGTTGCTCCCAGTTGCGGCTCACGTCGTGCTCGTCGGCCACCTTGACCTCGCCGTAGACGTGCGGGTGGCGATAGCGCAACTTCTCGCAAATCCCTTCCAGCACCCCCGCGATGTCGAACGCGCCGAGTTCTTCCCCGATTTGCGCGTAGAAGACCACGTGCATGATGATGTCCCCCAGCTCCTTCTTGATCTCCTGCAAGTCGCCGCGCAACACGGCGTCCCCCAGCTCGTACACCTCTTCCACGGTCAACGCCCGCAACGATTCCAGCGTCTGTTTCCTGTCCCACGGGCACTCCACGCGCAACGTGGCGATGATCTCGACCAGGTCGGCGAAGGCCTCTTTTCGTCTTTCGATATCCCTTGTCATTTTTTCTGTTTTTTCAAATCCTCAAATTTTCGCGTCTCCACATTTATTACTACTTTGCCACGCGAAAATAAAGGTTTTTATTCTAAGTTTCATGATGGAGAGAAGAATAAGTATAGGTACCGTTGATCCTGTTGATTTTTATGGCATTAATGACGTGAAGTTCATCGCGCTCAAGGAGTTTTTTCCCAAGCTGAAGATCACCGCCCGCGGGGACGAGATCATCGCCCGCGGGGAAGAAAAGGAGCTGGAACTGCTCGCCGCGAAGGTCGACGCTCTCCTCGAACATTACGATAGATACAACACGCTCACGGTGGCCAACCTGAGACGCATCATCCTCGAGAACGAGGCCATCGAAGACCTCGAGGATCCCGCCTCCATCGTCCTCTTCGGGGCGGGCGGGAAGATCATCCGGGCGCGTACCCCGGGCCAACGCGTGCTCGTGGAGGCGGCCAAGACCAACGACCTGCTCTTTGCCACGGGTCCCGCCGGGTCGGGAAAGACGTACACGGCCATCGCGCTTGCCGTAAAAGCCCTGCGCGACAAGGAGGTCAGGCATATCATCCTCAGCCGCCCCGCCGTCGAGGCGGGCGAGAGCCTCGGCTTCTTGCCCGGGGACATGAAGGAGAAGGTCGATCCCTACCTCCAACCCCTCTACGACGCGTTGTCCGACATGATCCCCCCCCGCAAGCTGGCCGACTACATGGCGAACGCCATCATCCAGATCGCCCCGCTCGCTTACATGCGCGGGCGGACGCTTGACGACGCGTTCGTGATCCTCGACGAGGCGCAGAATACCACCCGCAACCAACTGAAAATGTT
>JAISAV010000198.1 GCA_031266545.1 Odoribacteraceae bacterium
TCTTGCTCCTTGAAAAGAAGCTGGGTCTGTGGAGACACCGTATAACGCGGGGTCTGGTAGAACCACGTGTACAAGCTATTCGAGGTGTTATCCGACGCGTAATCCCACTGCAACTCGAAGATCCCCTCGCGGGTGTTCTCCCGGGCAAAGATCGACAGCCAGTCCAGCGAGGGGAGCAGCGAGAAGTTGCCGGAAGCCTCGATCGCCTCGCAGGCCGTGATGCAACCGTCGTAGTCCTCCGTCCAGAGGCAAATATCCGCCAGCAACGCGTAAGCCGCCCAGCGAGAGGCGCGGCCTTTCGTCTCCCAGACCGTCCCGAATTGCGGGCGCGCCCACGCCATCACGTCGGTCAAATCCTGCTTGATCGTCCGCAAGATCTCCGCCTCGCCCGTCTTGGGGATGATAAACGCATAGCTATCATCCACGTAAGGCGACAACACCAGCGGCACGTCCCCGAACACGCGCACCAAGTAAAAATAACAATAAGCCCGGACGATCGTCGCCTCGGCCACGAGGGCGTTCAGGTAAGAGGTCTCGAACGTCGGGTCGATCTCCTTCACCTGCGGCGCGTATTGGAGCACGGCATTGGCCCGCCCGATCACCGTGTACAAGTTCGACCAGTTACAAATCGCGTTCGTCGGGTCGAGTTGCAACTCTTTGATCGCCACCTCGCCGGAGGTAGCCGTGGTGGAAAGATCTAACCCGTCACCCCGCACCTCTCCCCACTGTATGAAGCGCTCGAGGTTGGCCCGTAACCCCATGTAACAGGAGTTCATCACGGCCTCCACGTCCTCTTTCGTGTTCCAGAATTGATCGGATGATTGGCTATTTTCCGGCAAGAGGTCTAACCACGAGTTGCACCCGGACATCATCCCGACACACGCGATGGCGAGTACCATCCTTCTCATGCTATATAACATTATTTTCATTTTTCTCTCGTTTAAAATTCAACATTAAGCCCGAACGTGAGACGCGGGGAACGCGGCGTGTAGCTGTTGTCCTCCGCCAGTTGGTAGATCGAACCGTCCTTGCTCACCAGCCCGACCTCAGGATCTTGTCCCTTGTAGCTGGTCAACGTCCACAAGTCGTAGGCACTCATGTATACCTCAAACTTGCTAAACCGGAAGTACTTAAGCACCTCGCGAGGCAACGTGTAGCTCACCATCAACTGCTTCATGCGCAAGAAACTGGCGTCGTCCACGAAACGATCCGACCCGAGGGTGTTGTATCCCCTGTTCCACAGCGCGCGCGGGATGTCCGTCTGGTCGCCCTCGCGCCGCCAGCGCTTCAAGGTGGCCGTGCTCTGGTTCGTCCTGCCGCGCATGCTCTCCGCGTTCAGGCGCGCCGTGTTGATAGCCTTCTGTCCCAAGCGATACTGGAAGAAAGCCCGGAATTGCCAGCCATACCACCCCGCGCTGACGCCACCGCCACCGATGACCACTGGCATGCTGTTTCCCAGGTACACGATGTCCGACTTGTCGATCACGCCGTCGTGATTCACGTCCTCGTAGCGGGCGTCGCCCGGCTGCGCGACCAGCGTGGTGCCCAGTACCGTGCGCACGGCGTCGCCCCGCAGGTCATAGATCCTGTTCCCGGAGGCGTCCCGGGCCACCGTCTCGTCCACGTTTTGGTAGACGCCGTTGTACTTGTAACCGTAGAACGATCCTAACGGGTCGCCGATCACCACGTTTTGGGCGTAGTTAGCGTTAGCAAACGAGTAGCGCTCGTACCGCTTGTTGGTCGGCAATTCCAGCACCTTGTTGCGGTTACGGGAGATGTTGAAGTTAAAAGACGTCCAGAAGTTGTCGGTGCGGATAATCCGGTTCAAATCCAGTCGAAATTCCCAACCGTAGTTCTCGATCTCCCCGGAATTCATCCACGCGATGCTGGAGAAACCGGTGGTGGAAGGCAAGGAAACATTCTGGTGTAACACGTCCTTCGTGACCTTATCGTAGAAGTCAAACGTGACGTTCACCTTCCGCTGGAAAAGGGCAAGATCCAAGCCTATATTTTTCTGTATCACCTTCTCCCACTTCAAATTGTTCAGTTGAATGGTCGTGGGAGTGATCGTGCTGTTGATCAGGTACGCGCCGGACGAACTATAGGTGCCAATGTACGGGAACGACGACGAGGGAGAGTTACCGGCAAAGCCCCAACTGGCCCGCACTTGACTCTCGTCCAGCCACTCGAATTCCTTCAAAAATGGCTCCTCCGAGAATCTCCACGTGGCGGCTCCCGTCGCGAAAGATCCCCACCGCTGGTTGCGTCCCATCTTGGAGTTACCCTCGTGCCGGACGGTGGCGTTCAGCAAGTAGCGGCTCGCATAATTATAGTGAAGGTTCCCGATAAGGCCCACGGAACGGCTCTTGGTGGCGTCCGAGTAAAAGTTCTGTATCTTGCCGCCACTGGTAGGATCGCTGGCCTGCGAGGATCCCAAGCCGGAAACCGCCGTCTCGACCACGGACGAGGAGGCTTGAGAGGTTTGCAGCAAGCCTGCCGCGATCAACCGGTGCTTTTCAGCAATCTCCCAGTTAAATACCAAGCGATTATCAATGTAAATACTTACCTTATCGCTCTTTTTCTCGTCCCCGCGGTTGTAGTAGGCGTCGTTCGAATTCAAGCCGGTAACCGAGTAAGGCAGGTACTTTTTGGTGGCCGTGGAACCGATATCAAAACCGATATCCCCCGTGTACTTCAAGTTCGGCAGGAAATCGTACACGATGCTAAATTGCACGCGCACGTCCCTGGAGAGCGTGTTGTTCTTCGAATCGTTTACCAAGGCCAACGGGTTATAGGAATCCGGGAACGACCCTTGGAAAGGGGTATAGCCCGACTCCGTCATCGGGATAAAATACTCGTTGGTGAATTTGCCATCCGCGTCGACCACGTAAGGCGACATGTTCGGCATTCGTTCCCGCGCCTCGGAGCGGGGATTTAAATTGTACGATCCAGAACCTTTCCAACTCTCGTCCCGCTCGCCTTGAGCAAAATAGAACTTCGAGGAGACCCGCAGGCGCGTGGAGAAAAGATAATCCACGTTCAGGCGGGTGCTCAAGCGAGTAAAGTCCGTGCCTATCGTGGTGCCGCCCTCCGACAAGTAGCCGATCGAGAAACGGTATCTGGCCCGGTCGCCCCCTCCCTGCATCGAAAAGTTCGTCTCGCTGGTCAAGGCGGATTGCGTGATCAGATCCAGCCAGTCCGTGTTCTGGTTATACTCCTTATAAAACTTGAATTGCGGGTCAAAATTGATCTCGGGATACTGGGTAAGGTATTGCACGTAACTCCAGTGATAACCCACGTCGTGCAAATAGTTCCACAACTCGTCTTGTATCAAGGTAATATACTCCTTCCCGTTCAGCATCGGGATAGATTTGCGCTCCCTCTTGTAGTCGAGTTTCTGCGTGATGGAGAATTTGGTGCTGCCCACGGTACCCACCTTCGTGGTGATCACCAGGACACCGTTGGCCCCCTTGGATCCCCAGATCGCGGTCGCTTGAGCGTCTTTTAACACCTCGATGGTGGCAATGTCGCCCGGCGCGATATTCACGAGGGCGCCGAAATCCTCCTCCGTGGCGGAGGCAAAGTCAAACTCGCTGTCGATGTCCGTGTCATACGGGATACCGTCCACGACGATCAACGGCTCGTTGCTCGCGCTTAACGAGTTGACGCCCCGGATGCGGATCGCCATCTTCGACCCCGGGTTACCGGACGAGGCGATGATATCCACGTTAGCCAACTGCCCCTGGAGCATGTCCTCCACGGAGGTGGCCTGTATGGTCTGCAAATCACCCAGGTCTATCTTCTGGCTGGCAATACCCATGTCCCGTTTATCGACGCCCGTCGACCCGATGTCGGCCCTTCTCCCGACAACGTTCACCTCTTCTATCAATTGAGCGTCTTCCAACAGCACGAAATTCAGCGTTTTCTGCCCGACGTAGACCACTTGCTGCGTCTTGTAGCCGATAAAGGAACAGACAATCGTCAAGGTGCCGCTCTCCGCGGGCATCGGAAAGCGATAATCCCCGTTCATGTTAGCGGTTCCCCCACCGATGACGCGTTTGTTCTCGTTTTCCACTCGTATCGTGGCCCCCGGCAATGACCTGGCCCCGTCCTTTACATTTCCGGTCAACATCGTTTGAGCGAACCCCGCCAACGGGCAAAGCGCGCACAACACCAACAGGAACCGTTTCGATGTATTTTTTAAGCTCATGTAGTTATGGTTTTATGGTTAACATGCTCTCGGCCTCGTAAATCACGCCATCCTTGGCAAACAGGGGTATCCCCTGCACGATATTGACCGCGTTGTCTTGCTCGTCGATGAGCCGCATGAGTTTCTCGCCCGGCTGTTCAATATCGATATTCCTGTACACCAACTGGAAATCGGTCGTCAGGGTCGGATCCACGGAGAGCGTCTTGTACCTACCGGCAGCCTCCATCATGCCGGGGAGTAAATACTGGCGCAACGAGTTATCCTCGAGGGAAACAAAACAGTAGCGCAGCTCGTCGGGAGTCAACACGGTGCTCCCCAACACGTCGTTCGTCGGGGCGAAGACCATGACGTGAGCGCCTTCCGTCAACGCCTTGATGTCCCACGGGCTTGTAGCCGTGCCCGCGCCCGTGATAAAGCCATTCAGGGATAACTGGGCGAAGAATTTGCTATATTGCGGGTTATCATACAACACGCCTGCAACCGTCAACGACTGGCGTCCCAACGCGTTATCGATAGAGTATATCTTCCCGTTGATCCAGTCGCCCACGATCTCCTTCACCTCGATAGGATCCGACGAGGGCAGTTCCCCGCGGATTCCCCCGTCCACCGCGATCACCGTCGAGGCGACCTCCCGCCCGGGGAAGTAGAGGGTGTCACCCGCGAAGTTATCAACCTCGCCCATCGCGACGTGCGCCGAGACCAAGCCGGCAATGTTCATGTATTCCATCGTCTTCCATGTTTGCTGGCCATCCGCGTCGATACTCGTCATCTCCTCGAACGTCTCGTCCCCGATGCGATCCGTTCCCATGTTCAGGCGGATGCCCATCGAGTTCAGCGCGACGTCCGTGGGAGCAAACACGGAGAATTGCAACGCCGGGTTGATCAATTGATAGACGTAACCCGTGCGGTATAATATATAGGTGAAGATGGAATGGGTGTTATCTTGATAGAGCGGCCCGGAGACCGACTTGAACATCGCCGGGGCGATCACCTTGTCAATCCCGTAAAAGACGCCGTTAGAACACATCTCTTGGTGCAACAGGGTATTAAACTCTACCTTGTCACCGTAGATGGTCGATTTCTCCGCTATCTCCTCCGGGAAGAGAATCGTCGAGCGGTTCACGTGGTTCAAGACAAAGAAATAAATCGAGAGCAACGGGATTTGCGACAGTTGGTCGGCATCCGCGGCCGAGTTCATGGAAAGACCGAAAAATTCGTTCACGAACTCTATGATGGCCTGGTTATTCGGGACAAACGCGTTATTACATTGCACGCTGTTCGCGGAGATTTCCCGCCCGTCGTTATTCGTCCACTCGTTGGCGATCATCGGCACGCCGGCATGGTTAAAAATGTAATAATCAACGCCCGGGGGAGCATACTTCAGGGTGACCGCGGCATCCTTGTCGATGCTGGAAAACCGGTTATACAACCTCAAGAAGAGAGAATACTCGTCCCCCCGCGCTATGATCGCGTCAAAAAGAGTCGGCAACGGCTTCACCACCTGATCGACGTAGTACAAATAACCGTTATCCGTGGGAATGGCATACCCGTCCTCCTTCACCCCCGCGTTGGCCACGTACAACTTCTCGTCATCCCCGTACCACTTGCTATCCGGGAAGAACGCCTTATAATTACGCTCGCCGTTCACTTTTAACGTGGAGAAGAGGCGCGTGGAGAAGACCGGGAGATGCTTTTCCTTATAATACAACGTTATAGGAGGCTCCCCGGGGGAGTTCACGACCTCCACCGGCGGATGCTTGGCGAACGTCATGTGCTTGTAATAGATGCCTTCCGGGTCCTTATCGCCCGCCGTCGCCGTCCCCCTGGGAGCGAAATTCAGCAACTCCTCCTTGCTGTACGAGTACTGCAAGATGTGGTAGCCAATCAACAACTCCAGATCCTGTTGATTCAAGTCCTCGACGCCGGCAACGCCTTTCCCTTGCAGGTAAGCCTGCATGGCCTCGTCGTCCGGCGCGAAGACGGTACAAAGACCCTTGCCTTGTAGCAATTCCTTGTACTCGGTCCGGTCGGCGGCGGCCAAAAACAACTTAAAATTACCGGTGGACTTTAACACGTCATAAGCGTTTCCCTTTAGCCAGGCGGGACGCTCATAATAATCTTCTATCGCCTGCTCCCCGCATCCGAACAGGGTATAGAAGAATAACAAAATTAAACACTTAATGGTTCCTCTCATGTTCTTACATTTAAATTAGCATGTTAACTCTTACTTTACAGAGACAATTTTGCTGTGTCAGCAAGATAAACGCAAAGAACAATAAAACTATTGTAAGTTACAATAGAGAGGAAATATTTTTTTGAAAATTTTAAAAAGCTATTTCGTAAAAGGTGTATGCGAATCGATAATCAGGTAACGTATCAGCAATGACATCTCTCATTTTCAGCTACTTTCGCTGACGTACTGCCTCGTAAAGGAGAATAGCGGCCGCGGCCGAAACGTTAAGCGACTCGATTTTCCCGCGTAGCGGGACGCGGACGCGCTCGTTGGCGAGGCGGAGTAAATCCTCGTCGATCCCCGTGTCCTCGGCGCCGAGAATGATGACGCATCCCGCCTTCATGTCCACGTCCGTGTAGACTTGTTCGCCTTTCTCGAGGGCCGCGTAGACGAGCAATCCCTTGTGGCGCAACTCCCTGATCACCTTCTTCAGGTTCTGCTCGCGGCACACCGGCAAGTGGTAAAGGGCGCCGGCGGACGTCTTGATCGCGTCGGACGATATTTTCGCCGAATTTTTCGTCGGGATCAGCAAGGCGTGCACGCCGGCGCACTCGGCCGTGCGGGCGATCCCGCCCAAGTTGCGCACGTCGGTCACCCGGTCCAGCACCAGCACCAGCGGTTGCTCCCCGGCGGCGATCACCCGGTCGACCACCTCGTCAATATCCTGGTAGGCAATTGGCGACACCTCCGCCAGCACCCCCTGGTGATTTTTCCCGGTAAACGGGCGGAACACCTCCTCCGGCACGTACTGCACCGGGATTCCCCGCTCTCGCGCCAGGCCGGAGAGTTGCCGGAACAGCTCCCCCTCCCGTTCGCCCGTCTTGAACATCACCTTGTCGATCTCTTTCTCCTGCTGGATTGCCTCGATCACCGCCCGCAACCCGAAGATACACTCTTGTTTAAATTTCGGCATAATCTATTCGTTTTATATTTTCTTCGTTAACTTGTCCAGCGCCTCGTGCTCTCCCGTCCACTCCTCCATGCAGCGCTGTAGGCGGGCGGTCGCCGTCTCGTGGCGCCCCAGCAACTCCTCCCCCGCGTCTCCTCCCGCCAGCGACCGCTCGATCTCGCCGATCCTCGCCTCGAGGGTGGCGATCTCCGCCTCCAATTTCTCGATCCGGCTTCCCGCGCGCTTGATCTCCCGGTTCAGTTGCTTGCGCTCCTCGAAATCCCTCGCCTCCACCTCCTCCTCGCGGGACGCCCGGGTCGCGGGATGCCGCCGCTCGTACTCCCGGAAACACTCCACCTTCTTGGCCTCGAGGAAACGGGCGACGCCACCGAGGTACTCCTTGATCCCCCCGCCGGAGAACTCGTACACCTTGTCGACCAGCCCGGCGAGGAAATCCCGGTCGTGCGACACCACGATGACCGTCCCCTCGAACGACCTCAGGGCCTCCTTCAGGATATCCTTCGTGCGCAAGTCCAGGTGATTCGTCGGCTCGTCGAGGAGCAACACGTTATAAGGTTCCAGCAGCAACTTCACCATCGCCAGCCGCGAGCGTTCCCCGCCGGAAAGCACCTTCACGCGCTTCTCCACGTCGTCCCCCGGGAAGAGGAACGCGCCCAGTATGTCGCGGATCTTCTTCCTGATCTCCCCCGTGGCCACCCGGTCCACCGTCTCCAACACGGTCAGCGAGGGATCGAGCAGGTCGGCCTGGTTCTGGGCGAAATACCCGACGCGGACGTTATGCCCGGTCTTCAGCTCGCCCTCGTGCGGGAGTTCCCCCGTGATCACGCGCACGAGCGTCGTCTTCCCCTCGCCGTTTCGCCCGACGAAGGCGACCTTCTCGCCGCGGAGGATCTCGAGATCCACCTCCCGCAGCACGACGTGGTCGCCGTACGCCTTGGTGATCCCCCGGCCGGAGACCACCATCTCCCCGGAACGGGCGGCCGGCTGGAAGCGCACGCGCACGTGCCGCGCGTCCTCCTCCTCCACCTCGAGGCGTTCCAGCTTGTCTAATTGCTTGATCCGGGACTGCACCTGCACGGCCTTCGTCGCCTTGTAGCGGAAGCGCTCGATAAAGTCCTCCGTCTCCTTGATCTGCTTCTGCTGGTTCTCGTACGCCCGCCGCTGCTGCTCGACCCGCTCCGCGCGCAACGCGACGAAGCGGCTATAAGGCACGCGGTAATCGTAGATCTTGCCCAGCGAGATCTCGACCGTTCGCGTCGTGATGTTATCCAAAAAAGCCCGGTCGTGCGACACCAGCAACACGGCCCCCGGGTACCCTTGCAGGAAGGATTCCAGCCACGTGATCGACTCGATGTCGAGGTGGTTGGTCGGCTCGTCCAGCAGGAAGAGGTCGGGGCGCGCCAGCAGGATCTTGGCCAGCTCCACGCGCATGCGCCAGCCCCCGCTGAACTCCTCGCAGGGGCGATTTAAATCCTCTCGGCGGAAGCCAAGCCCCTTCAGTATCACCTCGATCTCCCCCTCCATGTCGTCTCCCCCGCTAAGTTGCAACTGGTCTGTCTGGTGGTTCAGGCGCTCGATCAACGTCATGTAGGCTTCCGACTCGTAATCCTCGCGTTCGGCCAGTTCCTGTTGTAATCGCTCGATCTCCGCCCGCAACGCCTGTATACCGGCAAAGGCCGTCGCCGCCTCCTCGCGCACGCTGCGACCCTCCGCGTAGACCTTCACCTGCGGCAGGTAGCCGATCTTCAACCCCGCCGGACGGGACACGCTCCCCAGCGACGGCTCCTGCTCCCCGGCGATGATCTTCAACAGCGTGGACTTCCCCGCGCCGTTCTTTCCCGTCAGCCCGACCCGGTCGCGCTTGTTGATCAGGAACGAGACCGAGTCCAGCAACGCGAATCCCCCGAACAAAACACTAACATTATTTACTGAAACCATAACCGATTTTTTTTGCGCCCGCGAATATACGGAAAAAAGACGAACGATCATCCATATCCCCGCTTCGGGGTTGAGGGGAGAGGTGGCCGCATTCCCCCGGTCGTTTCGCTTCACCGGGGGGGTATTAACATTGAGCATCTTCGGCGTCCCCCGGCAAGGCGAGCATGTACATTTGTATCCCGAACCCGGGTTAAACGATAATAACGTGACCTATCTACTTGACACGAGTGATGACACTTGAAGCGTTAGGCGTCTTTTACTTCATCTCGAGCACGGCCAGCACGGGGTTGTCCGCCTCGTCCAGTCGCTCGACGATGGCGCGCAGGGCGGGGTCGGTGATGTCGTCGAGGTGATCCAGCAGGTCAACGGCCTCGGCGCGCAGGAACCACTCGTTGCCCGTGCTGCCCACCGGGGTCCATTGTACCCCGTGTAACGTGAGCGCGTATTGTTTCACGTGAATCAACTGGCGAGAGCGTTTCAAGAAAACGAAGCTCTCCCCGGCTAAAAAATACCACAGGCTATTGAACGCGTAGAAAGCACTCAAGTCGCGTGTCCCGCGCAACTTCGCCGACGAATCAAATGAATCGTGCCTCGCCGCCGCCTCCCCGAAATCGAGAATCGC
>JAISAV010000209.1 GCA_031266545.1 Odoribacteraceae bacterium
AACCAAGACTCGTTTTTCAAGGAATTGATCACGCGCTGGTGGGATTACTACCGCGTTCGTCCCGGCACGGGAAAACGGGTGAGCAGCGGCGGCTTGAAAATTCAATTCCACGAGGTAAATTCGCACTGGCGCGGGCAGGAAAACTACCGGCGTAGCGGCGTTGTGGACGCCATGCGCGTCCCGAAAGACGCCTTTTTCGCCCATCAAGTCATGTGGAACGGCTGGGTAGACATCGAAAAACACGGCACCTATATCTGTGGTCACTGGAATTACACGGACGACATCGTGAAGGAGGTCATGGTGGCCTCGACGGGCGAAAAAGTCGAACTTTTCGTCAACGGGGAATCCAAAGGATTTGGCGAGCGAACGGCCGGCTTCCTCTTCACCTTCCATGAAATCCGCTGGGAACCCGGTACCATCGAGGCGGTGAGTTACGATGCCGACGGTCATATCTCGAGCAAAAACAAAAAAGAGACCGCCGGGCAACCCGACCACATCACGCTCAAACTCATGACCGCCCCCGACGGCTTCAAGGCCGACGGTAGCGACCTCGTGCTGGTAGAAATAGAAGTCGTCGACCAAGAAGGCCGGCGCTGCCCGCTGGCCAACGACATGATCTCCTTCGACCTGCAAGGCGAGGCCGAATGGCGAGGCGGCATAGCGCATGGCGGCAAGGAAGGCAACTACATCCTCGAAAAAGCACTCCCGGTGGAATGTGGCGTGAATCGCATCCTCATCCGCTCGACCACCCACCCCGGCAACATCCGGTTAACGGCCACGGCGGTCGACCTGTCACCCGCGACCCTCTCCTTTCATTCCACCCGCGTCGCCGAAAAACACGGCTTATCCACTTATATTCCCGGCGAACATCAACCGGTAAACCTGTCGCGAGGCGCCACGCCCCCCGGCGAATCCTTCACCGTCAAGCGTCACGCCGTGGACATCATCGCCGCCACCGCGGGCAGCAACGAGGCCGATGTCGCCAAAAGTTTTGACGACAACGAACTCTCGGAGTGGAGCAACGACGGCCACCTCTCGACCGGCTGGATAAAATACGAGCTGGCCCGCGACGCCCTTGTCAACGAGATAGAACTCAAACTTACCGGCTGGCGCTCGCGCTCCTACCCGATTCAAATTTTCGTGGACGGCGCGAAAGTCTTTGAAGGGGAAACACCCAAATCACTGGGATATATTTCAATCCCCGTCACCCCTACCCGAGGACGGTTCGTCGGCATAAAACTGATCGGACAAGGCAAGGACAAAGACGCCTTCAGTGGCATCGTGGAAGTGGAAGCCGCCACCGCAGGCGAACTCGACCTTCTCAAAGACCCCGCCACCACCCGTCAAAAAGGCCAATTGCGGATCGTGGAGGCAGAGATTTACGAGGAAATTAAAAATTAAGATATCAACGGATGACTGTTGAGACAAGATGTATCTTTACCATAAAAAAACAAAACCCTGAAGTATGCTATGCAGGGACAACAAGGTATTACGTCGCAAAGATAAAACATTTTAATTATTCCTGCAGATACTTTATTGAAAAAACATTTTGAATGAAATACGATGTACACGAAAGAGCCTTATCCGTACCGCAAATAGGGAAATACAGAGTAGCTTGTATGGGCGATAAAAACAGAGCACTGATACTATATCACTACAATATAAAGCTTGAAAACACTTCACCAAGTAATCACACGAACCATTAAACATAGAACCATGAAAACCATTTTAATGACATTAACCGCGTGTACCGTGTTGACGGCCTGTCAAGTGAAGAAAAACGTCGTGTTCGCCCCCGGCGAGTTTAAAGAATGGGCGCAAACCCCGCCGATGGGTTGGAACAGTTGGGACTGCTACGGCCCCACCGTGGAAGAACGCGAGGTGAAGGCCAACGCCGATTACATGGCCACCTACCTGAAACCCCACGGCTGGGAATATATCGTGGTGGATATCCGCTGGTTCGTCGAAAACGACAAGGCAGGCGGCTACAACCAGACCGACCCGCGTTACGTCATGGACGAGCACGGGCGCTACCTGCCCGCCGTCAACCGCTTCCCCTCGTCCGCCGACGGGAACGGGTTCAAGCCGCTGGCCGACTACATCCATGACAAGGGATTGAAATTCGGCATCCACATCATGCGCGGCGTGCCGAGGCAAGCGGTAGCGAAGAAATTACCCGTCAAAGGAACGCCGTACACGGCCGACCAGATCTACTCCACCGACTTGCTTTGCACTTGGTTAAGCGACAACTACACCATCGCCGACGTGCCGGGCGCGCAGGAATATTACAACTCCATCTTGGAATTGTACGCCTCGTGGGGCGTGGACTTCCTGAAAGTGGACGACCTCTCCCGCCCTTACCACGAGCGGGAAATCGAGATGATCCGCCGGGCGATTGACCTTTGCGGCAGGCCCATCGTGCTCAGCATGTCCCCCGGGAAAACGCCCGCCGACAAGGCCGCGCACGCGAGCGCGCACGCCAACATGTGGCGCATGGTGGACGACGTCTGGGACGTGTGGCGCGACGTCACCCACCTGATGGACGTGGCGCGGGACTGGTACCCGCACGTCAAGCCCGGCACGTGGCCCGATTGCGACATGATCCCGCTCGGACGTATCTCCATCCGCGGCGAGCGGGGTGCAGAGCGGATGACCCGCCTGACCCGGGACGAGCAGTACGCATTGATGACGTTCTTCACCATTTTCCGCTCGCCGTTGATGTTCGGCGGGGATCTCCCGGGCAACGACGCCTTCACGCTCTCGCTGCTGACCAACGAGGAGGTACTGAAAATGCACAGGGAGGGCACGGGCGTCCGTCAACTGTTCCGCGAGGAAGGTAAAATCGCCGTCACCTCGCGTAACCCGAACACGAACGAGGTATACCTCGCGCTCTTCAACATGGACGATGCAAAGGAACTGACGATCGACGTGACGTTGCAAGAGCTGGGACTGACCGGCAGCCACGAGGTTGTCGACCTATGGTCGGGTGAAAAGACCGACGCGGCGTCAGGCCTCTTCTCGCGAACGCTCAAACCCCACGCCTGCGGGCTATACAAGTTTACGCCATAAACAAGACGAGTCATGAAAAAAGCCCTGACCCCCGTTTTCTTGTTAATCTTTTTGCAAATTGCCCACACACAACCCGTTTTCCGGCTAATCGAACCCGGGCGAAGCGCCGCGCTCTACCACGCGGGCCATGAAAAAGTGATCGACACGGCCCTCGAGATGCTGGCGAGCGACTCCCGGCTGCTCGGCGGGCGCCCGTTGGTGATCACGGACAAAATCACGGACAACACCGTGATTGTCGGTATCCCGGGGAACGAACCTGCCCTCGATGCGCTGATCACAAAATACAAGCTGGATATTTCCGACATCGAGGGGAAATGGGAAGCCTACAAAATGCACGTCGTCCGGGATAGAAACAACTCCTACCTGTTCATCCTCGGCAGCGATCCCCGCGGGGCGGCTTACGGC
>JAISAV010000251.1 GCA_031266545.1 Odoribacteraceae bacterium
AAGGAGAGCTACACGGGGGCCGTCACCACGATCACGGCCAGCGAGCTGAAGGCGTCGGGCAACCGCGGCATCCTATCGTCGATACGCAACATCGACCCGAGCTTTAACATTATCGACGATATCAACGCCGGGTCTGACCCGAATAACTTGCCGAATATCACCATGCGCGGCCGCACGAGCATGGACGTCAACATGCGCGACTTGCAGGAGGAGAATAGCGTGCAGGGCACGTCCAACTTGCCGCTGTTCGTGCTGGACGGCTTCGAGATCTCGCTGCAACGCGTCATGGACATGGATCAGGAGCTGGTCGAGAGCATCACGCTGCTCAAGGACGCCAGCGCCACGGCGACTTACGGATCGCGAGGGGCCAACGGCATTGTCGTGATTACTTCTCGTCGGCCGCAACCGGGAAAGCTGAGGCTGAGCTACCGCGGCGGCGTGAACATCGAGGCGCCCGACTTCTCGTCGTATAACCTGATGAACGCCACCGAGAAGCTCGAGTACGAGAGGAGGGCCGACCTCTATTACTCGCAGTATAACGTGACGAATCAAGAGCTAAAAGAACTCTACGACCGCCGGAAGATCGACGTCGAACGCGGCGTCAACACCTACTGGCTCAAGTATCCCGTCCGGACGGGGATCGGCAACCGCCACAGCCTGCGCGTGGACGGGGGCGCACAGGATTTCAATTACTCCGGCGGGATCTCCTATAATAACGTCGCCGGGATCATGAAGAAGTCGTCGCGCGAGACGTTCTCGGCCAACCTCTTTTTCCAGTACGAGCTGCCGGGCGTGAAGTTCCAGAACGATCTCACGATTAGCCACAACAAGCATCATAACTCGCCGTACGGGGATTTCTCGTTGTACAGCACGGCCAACCCCATCTTCACGCCGTACGACGACGAGGGGAATCTTAAAAAGAGACTCGATAATTTCTACACGAGCTACCAGACGTATCCCGGCAACCCGCTGTATAACGCCACGCTTCCCTACCGGGACGACGGCAGCTACTTCGACGTGCAGGATAATTTCGCCGTGGAGTGGTACATCCTGCCGGAGTTGTTCCTGCGCGGGCGCTTTAGCGTCACGAGGCAGGATAACCGCACGGACAAGTATACCTCACGCGAGCACTCCAACTTCGAGACCAGCTATTACACGGGCGAGAATTACAAGTTGCGCGGGAGCTACACCTACACGACTGGCTACCAGTTCTCCTACGAGGGGGACGCGACGCTGAATTACAGCAAGACGCTGGCCAAGAAGCACCAGTTGTACGCCGGTCTCAGCTACAACTTCGCGGAGGACACGGACGAGACTTACTCCATCACCGGGCAAGGATTCTCGGCCGCGAACATGGGCAATCTCGGCATGGCAGGCGCCTACGCGCAGGGAAAACCGTATAGCAGCGAGCAACATGCGCGGCGCCTCGGGGTCGTCTTGAACGTTAACTATACCTACGACCGCCGGTATTTCGCCGACTTCTCGGGCAAAATCGAGGGATCCTCCAAGTTCGGGAGCAACGACCGCACGGCGCCCTTCTGGTCTGCCGGGCTGGGGTGGAACCTGCATCACGAGAAGTTCCTCAAGGATTCCGACGTGGTCAGGAACCTGCGCCTCCGCTTCTCGTACGGGACGACGGGATCGCAGAATTTCAGTTCCTTCCAAGCGCTGACGACGTATCGCTACTTCGGGCAGGAAACGTACAAGTTCTGGACCGGGGTCTCCATGATCGCGCTGGGCAACCCCGACCTCACGTGGCAGAAAACCAAGCAGTCGAACATCGGGCTGGAAACCGAGTTGTTCAACGGGCGATTGCGCGTGATCGTGGATTATTATAACAAGCTGACCGAGGCGCTGCTCACGGACATCAACCTGCCCAGCGCCGGTGGCTTCCAGAGCTACAAGGCGAACGTCGGGGAGGTTCGCAACCGGGGCGTCGAGATGGACATCAACGCCTTTATCGTCAGGAACACGGGGAAGGGCTTCACGTGGTCGGTGGGCGGCAACCTCGTCCACAACGCGAACAAGATCCTGAAGATTTCCAACTCCCTCGAGCACCTCAACGCCGAGTTGATGGAATACGCTGGCGGCGACCCCAGCTTCCTCTACGAGGAGGGACAGTCCATGAACACGATCTTCGCCGTGCGCTCGCTGGGCATCGACCCCGCCACGGGCCGGGAGATCTTCCTGAACAAGGCCGGGGAACGCACCTACACGTGGGACGCGCTGGACAAGGTGCCCTGCGGCGTCAACGAGCCGAAGGTGTGGGGCAACCTGCGCACCATGCTACGCTGGAATAACATCTCGCTCAACGTCATCTTCTCCTACCGCACCGGCGGCTACATCTACAACCAGACGCTCGTCGACAAGGTGGAGAACATCAGCACGTACCGCACGGGCGTCAACAGCCCGTGGAGCAACCTCGACAGGCGCGCCCTCTACGACCGCTGGTACGAGGCGGGCGACCGTACCTTCTTCAAGGACATCAAGGACTTCAACGACACGCGCGCCTCCTCGCGCTTCGTGATGAAGGAAAACACCCTGCGCCTGAACTCGCTGAACCTGAACTACGACTTCGACACGGCGTGGCTCAAGCGAACGCTCCGCATGGATTACCTCATGATCGGCCTCTACGCCGAGGACGTCTTCCACGCCTCGACGATCAAGCAGGAGCGGGGGTTGTACTACCCCTTCGCGAGGAAGTTCTCCGTCACGGTCTCCACGAGATTCTAACATTAAAATTCAAACCGAATGAAAAAGATTTATACCATCATCTTACTCTTGGCCATCGCCCTGCCCTCGTGCAACGACTGGCTCGACATCAACCCCGAGCTGGAGATGCGCGAGACGCTCGTCTTCGACTCCGAGCAAGGGTTCAAGGACGTCCTCACCGGCGCCTACATCAGGATGGCCACCCCCTCCCTCTACGGGCTGAACACCACCGTCCTGCTGCCCGAGTTCATGACGCGGCACTGGACGAGGTCGCTGTCAAGCCCGATCATGACGCAAGCCGGGAACCTCGACTTCACGCAAACCGAGGGCAAGGCTATCCTCGAGACCATCTGGCTGCAATACTACCAGACGATCATCAACCTGAACGCCCTGCTCGCGGAGATCGACGCGCGGCAAGACCTCTTTTCCTACGGCAACCATGACCTGATCAAGGGCGAGGCGACGGGCCTGCGGGCATTCCTCCACCTCGAGGTGCTGCGCCTCTGGGGCGTCACTCCCCGCGACATGGTCATGAGTGACAAGGCGATCCCCTACGTCACGGTGGTCACGAAGAATCCCAACGCCCTACTCTCGCTCACCTACCGGGAGGTGCTGGACAAGATACTCGCCGACCTCGACGAGGCGGAAAGGCTGCTCGCCAACGACCCGATCCTCCTCTACTCGAACACCGTGCTGAACTCCATCGGGACGACCGCTGGCGTCAACGAGAACAACCCGCACCCCGAGGACGAGTTCCACTACTTCCGGCAGGTTCGCTTTAACTACTTCGCGGTGAAGGCGACGAAGGCCCGTTACTACTCGTGGATTGGCAATGCCGCCCGGGCCGCGGAACTCGCGCTGGAAGTCATCAACGCCCAGAGCAGCGACGGCACCGTGCAGTTCACCCTCGGCAGCGAGATGGACGCCGGACTGGGACAACTCACCTTCCCCGCCGAGCACGTCTTCGCCGTCAGCAACTCGCTCGCCACGCAGACGATAACCCTCATCTTCAACGACGCCATCAACGCTTACACGCAAAACGCCGCGCAGTTACAAACGGCTTACGAGTCCACGCTTCACACCGGCGACTCCCGCTTCAGGAACAACCGCCTCTGGGAGGCCAAGCAGGTACCCCTATCGACAGGCACGTTTAACTTCTTCAAGAAGTACCGCGAGACGGAAACTACCTGCGTCACCGACATGCCCCTGATCCGCCTCGCCGAGATGTACCTCATCGCCGTCGAGGGCGGCAACATCGACCTGTTCCGCACTTATCGCATCGCCCGCGGCCTTGACGCCTCCATCGACGGCACGCTCGTCGACGACGACGCAGTCATGGCACGCCTCGAAAAGGAGTACCGCAAGGAGTTCTATGGCGAGGGCCAGATGTTCTTCTTCTACAAGCGGCTCCGCTACGAGCGCTTCACGTGGCCCACCCCCGTCAAGGAGATCAGCGCGGCCAGCTATCGCTTGCCCATCCCCGAGTCCCAATCCATGTTTGAATAAACTACCATGAAAAACAGAATAATAATATACAGCATCCTCCTCCTCGCGCTCACCGCCTGCGAGGAGAAGATCGTCAATCAATTCGACGACGCCCCCTCGCTCTTCTTCAACAGGACGAACTACATGAACGCCCAGAATGACAGCACGAGCTACTCCTTCTTCCTCGCCCCCGGCGGCACGACCGTGGACACCGTCTGGCTCGACGTCCGCCTGAGCGGGCTACCCACCGGGCAAGACCGCCCGCTACCGCTCGTCCAGCTCAACGCCGGTGACTCGATGGCCGCCGTCGTCGGCACGCACTACGCGCTGCCCGCCAGCCCGGTCATGCCGGCGCTCGCGGTGTCGACCCGCGTTCCCGTCGCCGTGAAACGCGTCTCCGAGATGGACACCAGCGAGTTCCGCCTCATAGTAGGCTTCACCGCCAGCGAGCACTTCGTCGCGGGCGTCAAGGAACAGGCGACCTACCTCGTCAAGATCTCCGCGATGGCCGTCAAGCCCGTCGGCTGGGATGACTATTATAACGCCACGTTCGGCCAGTGGACTCAAGGGAAAATGAGATTCCTGATCGACTACCTGAACTACACGGATTTCGATCAATCGCTGGTCGACACTAATACCAGCATGTACCTCAGACTCAAGGTCAACGCGCTACTGGCTGCCTACGAGGAAGAACACGGCCCTCTCTACGAGGCGGACGGCATAACAAGAGTCATCTTTCCATAACATAACAGAATAGACATGAAAAAGATAATTACATTACTCCTCGCCGCGTCCCTCGCGGGCTGCGTCGAGGACACCGGCAACTACGAGTACCTCGCCCCCGACGAGGTCTCCCCCGTCATCCTCTCGACGCTGGAGGATAGCTACGAGGCCATCTCCCTCGAACAACTCGTCATCGACCCCGAGATCAAGGGCGGCGATAACCTTGAGTACGCGTGGTACATCTACCCGACCCTCCTCGCCAGCGCGCCGCGTGACACCATTAGCCACGACAGGAAGCTGGACTACACCGTCACCGCGCGATCGGGCAGCTACTACCTCGTCTTCAAGGCGACGGACAAGGAGCACGGCACCTCCGTCTACCAGCACAGCATGCTCAGCATTTCCAGCATCTTTAGCAAGGGCTTCTACATCCACAAGCACGTGAACGGGCGCGCCGACATGGATTTCGTCGACCGCGACGGCGCCGTGAGCGCCAATATTCTCAAGCAAGTCAACGGCGACGACCTCCCCGGCAAGCCCTTGCGCGCCTCCTATCTCAACAACGCGTACCGCTACGAGGTCACGGACGCGGCAGGTGACGTCACGAAAGAGACCGCCCCCGTCTACATCCTCTGCACCGACGAGGACGTGAGTATCTACCACGCGGACAACATGCAACTCATCAGGAGCTGGGACGAAATCTTCTTCGAGGTCCCCGCCGTCAAGAAACCACAAGGCATCTGGGCGTCGATGGATGGGTTCATGCTCCTTAACAACAACACCCTGCAATTCATGCAGTTCAACACCTACGGCAACGGGCTGTTCGGTTACCCGTACCCGTCCGGCGACTACAGGTACGCACCGCAAGCGGCCTCCGGCTACTCCGGTTACTGCGTCTTCGACGAGGTGGCGGGCACGTTTCTCGGCTATTATCCCAGGATAAAGGCCCCCATGACGGAAGTAAACCCCGCCATCCCGCCGGGACACAACTACTATGACTACGACCTCCTCTGGTTCAGGTCGCAGCCCCTCTACCTGTATGTCGCCCAGAACACCTTCGCTATCATCAAGAGCCGGGTCGATAACTCCGCGCTCATCGTTAGCCCGTGGCCGCACTATTTGCAGAGCAACTACTTTATCATCGGTGGCGAGTACCCCCTCGCGGCGGGCCTCGGGCTTCTTGACGGCAAGGTATTTACCTGTCACGGCGGCGGGGCGGGCTACGGGCACAACGTCATCTACTACTCCACCGGCGACAACAACGTCCACTACTACAACATCACCAACCAGATGACGAAAACCGCCGCCATCACTCTCCCCGTCGGCGAGGAGATCGTTTACCTCGAACACGTCTACGATTTTTACTACGGGGTGAACTTCTTCTACGTCCTTGCCAACAAGGGCGGGGACTGGTTCCTCCACGTCTACGACATGGAAGGCGCCACTCCCGACATCAACCCGACCGCCGTCGCGACCCATACCGGTCACGGTGCCGCGGTCAACGCCGTCTATCGTCACCCCGATATGCACATGAACTTTTAATAAAACACCATGAAAAACATCTTTCTATTCCTCGCCCTCTCGCTGCTGCCGCTGGCGGCAGCGGCGCAGGGCATCAACTTCGAGGAACTGACCCTCGACGCCGCCCTCGCGAAAGCGAAGCTCGAGAACAAGCACGTGTTTATTGACGGCTACACCGCGTGGTGTGGCCCCTGCAAGATGATGGACGCCGAGATCTTCCCGATGAAGGAGATAGGCGACTACTTCAACCCCCGCTTCGTCTGCGTCAAGTACGACATGGAGCGAAGCGACGACGGCAAGGCCCTCGGCGAGCGATTCGGCGTCAAGGCGTACCCGACCTTTATCATCCTCGACAGCGACAACGAGATGCGACACCTCTTCGCGGGTGGTATCCTGAGCCTCGAGTTTATCGACAAGGTCAACGTTGCTTTCAACGGGGAAAAAGCCTTTGGCAACCTCCAAAAGCGTTACGAGGCAGGCGAGCGGGACAAAAAACTCGTCTCGGCCTACATCCAAGCCCTGCAAGGCACCTACACGCGCGACGTCAAGGATCTCGTCGAGGAATTTTACAACTCCCTCCCCGACGACGAGAAGATCTGCGAGGAGTGCCTCTTCCTCTTCGACGACCACGCCGCGTTTGGTTCCGAACGGGCCGCCTTCCTGATCGCTAACCTTGACAAGTTCCGCGCCGCGGCGGGCCGCGACAAGGTCGACGAGGTTGTCAGGAAGAAATACATCGACCGCTACACCCGCCTCATCCGCGGCGAGCGACCGGCGACCGTAGAGACCGTCGAGGAACTCCGCGGGCAGACCGCCGCCATGAACCTCTCCGGCACGGGCGTCCTCGCCATCTACGAGACGGCCACTCTCGTCAAGGCCGGGCAAGACGACGGGCGCGCGCTCCTCGAGATGATCAAGGCGGCCGCCCCCCTCGCCAAGCCGGCGGAGGTGGACATGCTGCTCTACACCCTCCTCTCCCACCTGAAGGACACGTGGGACAAGGAGACGCTCGACGAGCTGCTCTCGCTCGTCTCCAACGACCGGGCGCGCGATTACATCCGCTCCTCGGCCCGTCTTTAACATCATCCCGGGCGGGGGCGCGAGCGGTCGCGTCCCCCGCCCTTTTTACCAAAAATATCATGAATAATAACTTAAACTTTATCACATGGAAACGATCAACAAACCTAAAGATGTATTACACCACGTCGACGTGCTCTTCATGTTAAACACGTTGCCGGAAGCCAAGAAGCAGTTTATCCTGCACGTGGCGCCGCTGCCCTACCTCGACGTGAGCGAGGTGGCGACCAAGGCCGGGGTCTACGGCCAGAACATCGACGCGGAGGAGATGGCGCGGTACGTCAATGCTTACTTTAGCCTCTGCGCCTACCTCGTGGCCGACGGTTACGGCGTGGAGAACATGTTCTTCCGCAGCCGCCTCCGCGTCCCCGGCGAGTACGACGGCTACGAGACCTCCTTGCCCGAGGGCGATTTCCCGGAGGTGCGCATGAACGCCGTGACCGGCCTTCGCGACTACATCCGCGAGCACGTGAAACTCAATTTCAAGGGCATTGACGAGACGAGCGGCCGCATGATCAAGTTCCTCGACGCCGCCTCCGGGCTGGACAACAAGATCACGCGCGGGAACCTCGTCCACATCAACGGCGTCGGCATGAAGATCGCGAGCGACGA